>DATNQB010000089.1 GCA_036702875.1 Oculatellaceae cyanobacterium
AGACCCAGAGTTTGAAACTTTCTACACCAAGAATATTCTGCTCAATGAGGGTATCCGTGCTTGGATGGCTCCTGCTGACCAACCTCACGAGACTTTTGTCTTCCCTGAAGAAGTTCTTCCTCGTGGTAACGCTCTGTAAAAAAAAGTAAAGTTGAATGTAGAATCAATTCATCTTAACTTTTTGTATTCATTTGTCATACTTCATCTGTTTGAAGAGGTAATACCCTGTGGAAACGCCCTTTAATAGTGCAATGGTTGCGGGCAGTGGTCGCGATCAAGAATCATCAGGTTTTGCCTGGTGGGCTGGGAACGCCCGTCTCATAGATTTCTCTGGTAAGCTGTTGGGCGCTCACGTTGCCCACCAAGGACTGATTGTCTTCTGGGCTGGAGCGATGACTTTGTTTGAAGTCGCTCACTTTATCCCAGAAAAGCCTCTGTACGAACAAGGCTTCATCTTGTTGCCTAACCTCGCCCGTTTGGGCTGGGGTGTTGGCCCTGGCGGTGAAATCACCGACACATTCCCATACTTTGTTGTTGGTGTTCTGCACCTAATCTCCTCTGCTGTTCTTGGTTTGGGTGGCATTTATCATGCTGTCCGTGGCCCTGAAACTTTAGAAGAGTATTCTGGCTTCTTCGGTTACGACTGGAGAGACAAGAACAAAATGACCAGCATTTTAGGTTTCCACCTGATTGTGTTGGGCATTGGTGCTTTGCTGTTGGTCGCTAAGGCGATGTTCTTTGGTGGTATATATGACACCTGGGCACCAGGCGGCGGTGATGTTCGTGTAATCACCAATCCAACTCTGAACCCAGCAGTAATCTTCGGTTATTTAACCAGGTCTCCCTTTGGTGGTGAAGGCTGGATTGTCAGCGTTGATAACCTAGAAGATGTTATTGGCGGTCACATTTGGATCGGTTTGATCTGCATCTTTGGTGGTATTTACCACATTCTCACCAAGCCTTTTGGTTGGGCGCGTCGTGCGTTCATCTGGTCTGGAGAAGCTTATCTCTCCTATAGTTTGGGTGCGTTGTCCTTAATGGGCTTTATTGCTTCCTGCTACGTCTGGTTTAACAATACTGTTTACCCTAGCGAATTCTACGGCCCAACTAACGCTGAATCTTCTCAAGCTCAGGCAATGACTTTCTTAGTTCGTGACCAACGCTTGGGTGCTAACATTGGTTCCGCTCAAGGCCCTACAGGTCTAGGTAAATACCTGATGCGCTCTCCTACTGGAGAAATCATCTTCGGTGGTGAAACAATGCGTTTTTGGGATTTCCGTGGCCCTTGGTTAGAGCCATTGCGTGGCCCTAATGGTCTTGAACTCAACAAATTGAAGAATGATATTCAGCCTTGGCAAATTCGTCGTGCTGCTGAGTACATGACTCATGCTCCTAACGGTTCATTGAACTCTGTCGGCGGTATTATTACCGACATCAACGGCTTTAACTATGTGAACCCACGGGCTTGGTTATCTACCTCTCACTTTGTACTAGGCTTCTTCTTCCTAATCGGTCACTTGTGGCACGCGGGTCGCGCACGCGCTGCTGCGGCTGGTTTTGAAAAAGGTATTGACCGTGAAAATGAGCCAGTAATGTCCATGACTGAACTTGACTAGGCTCTAAGTTTAAAGTTCTAGCTTTTTGACTAAGAACTGATAATTAATTAGGCTCTTGTTTATAAACAAGAGCCTTTTTTGATAATTGCTTGTTAAATACTCTCAGATCGAGGAATATAGCGATAACTGCTCACTGATTATGGTAAGGCTGATTTAACCGAGTTTTGAAATCTGAAACAATATACTGGTAATAGATAACTGATAACTGCTCGCTGATTATGCGTGATGCTGATTTGACAGGAATTTTAGAGTGGACACCTGAAGCTAAGATTAAGCTAAAGAATATTCCATTTTTTGTACGGGCGCAGGCTCGTCAGAGGGTTGAACAATTGGCTCGTGCTACTGGTCAACAAATGGTGACAGGTGAATTAGTAGAGCAAGCACGACTTGAGTTTGGTCAGTAAGCTAATTTTATAAATATGGTTAATGACCACAGGGAAAAGCAAAGAAAAAAGGCGAAGAAAATAAATTTAGCTTTTTCGCCTTTTTGCTTTACTAGAACTGGCGATGTCTACGACGGGCTACGCCTACGCGCTTTTTAAAATGTATAACTGCTTATTCACTTCATATGGGCGGTAACTACCCAGGTAAAATTACGGTTTTCCAGACGCATACTTAATGAGTGCGTAGATAACCTAATGATGATTGCTTAAAATTTTTATACACATTAATAATGGTAACGCTGCTAGGTATCTAGCAGCGATTTAAAATTATCTAAACCTTAAGGTTAGTTAAGAAAATAGCTGTTTTTATGTGTTTAAGCAGATAATCTGATTATGCTTTTAAACTTACGATCTATTTATAAATAGGAAACTTTAAAAAATAATTATATTTTTTTGTAGAAAGTAATTATTTAATAAAAATTCTAAGTAATTAAAAGGTTAAGAACTAATTGTTGAGAAGTAACAGGAGCTTTATGAATTTTAGTTTATCTATGAAGCATTTTTGTGAGCATTGGATTCAAGAATGGTGTGAAGAAAATGGTTGGACAGATTTAGTTATTGATAGTGGTAACTACTGGGCTTTTCCACCGGGCGCAGTGATGCCTGAGCCAATTCCTCCGAAAGCTTTAAAATTGATTAAGGCAAAAAAAGGATTTTGCTTTGAAGAGAAGATCTGCGTAGCGGCTGCGCTGGTTGTCAGTTTAAGTGGAGCTATTTGCGCTTATTTAATTAAGTCTCCAATTCCACTGGTATTAGCTTTTACTTTTACGGCTATTATGATGCCTTTACTTGAGGTTGAAGAAGTCTAGATTGCTAAATCAAAAAACTAATTATTTGGTAGACTGCTGTAAATGGATGAGCTAAATAAATACTACCAAGTACTGGGACTATTACCTGGAGCTTCTTTGGAAGAAGTCAACCAAGCTTATAAGGATCTAGCGTTCATTTGGCATCCCGATCGCATTCCTAAAGATAACCCTCGGCTACAGCAAAAAGCTCAGGACAAATTAAAAGAAATAAATCATGCTCGCGATCAATTGCGGTTAATGGGAAAGAATACTCCCAACTCAAAGTCTCAACCGCGTTCATCTAGCCAACCAACGCCTAGTTATTATAAACAGCAACCAACACCTAGTTATTATAAACAGCCACCGACGGCTTCTCAATCTCAGGAGCGAAAACCTGCTTCAGATTTGAGCGGTAAAAATTTGAGTGGTGCTGATTTAAAAGAAAAAGATTTTTCAGGGAGAAACTTAAGTGATGCTAACCTCAGTCATGCTAACCTGAGCGACGCATTTTTACATAAGGTAAATCTTCAAGGAGCAAATCTCTATAAAGCTAATTTATTTAGAGCTAATTTACTGCAAGCAAATCTAAGTAATGCTTGTTTGCGGGAAGCAAATTTGATTGGAGCAGATTTAAGTGGAGCAGATTTGAGGGGAGCAGATTTAACTGGGGCTAAAATAGGATTTAATGACAAAATAATGGTTAAGTTAACTGGGGCAATTTTGTCGGGGGCAATTTTTCCTGATGGAACAATTTATCCTGGTTAATTGCATCTTTGATGAACATGATATTTAGGTCAACCTCATGAAAGATAGAACCCCACCCTCAACCCCTCCCCGCACTTCTGGGAGGGGAGTTTGATTTTATTCCTCTCTATTTAATGCTGATATAACAGCTTGTTGACTAACAGCTTGATAAATACTATTTAAATACTGAGTAACTAGCTGGGCGGAATTTGAGCCAGGGTTTGCTGTAGCCTCAGATGCAAGTGGAATTGTTCCAAGTAGATCTAATATATTTTCGCTACTAGCTGCTGGGGTAATCACAACTAGCGATGATTCTAATGGCTCGTTATACTGCCAAAATTGAGCTAATTTTAGGGGTGTTGGTTGTTTTTGCTGTTCTAATTCAAGGTCAGTAATTTTTGTTTCTTCTGCGTCTGCTGGTAAGAAAACATTGGCGCGGCGCAATTGACGTAAAGCTTCAAGAATTTGTTCTTTTGTACGACCTCGTAATTGAAATAATACAAATGGGTCTTCACTGAAGCGATCGCCTAACAAATAGTATACTGCTCCAATATGCTTGCAAGGTACTTGTTGGTCAGGACAACTGCATTTAGCATGAACTTCTGGGAGGGTGAAGGGAAATAAGCTTAAACCATTTGCACTAAAAACTTCTTGAATATTTTGTGGCATTATTCCTGCTAATAATTGAGCAGAAAAAAATGCTTTTTGGGATAAAGTTTCAATTAAATAACTCCATTGTTCTTCGTCAAATAAATCTAGGGAAATAGTAACTTGATAAGGTTCTGCTTCTGTACCTTGCACTCTCGATAAAACTTTTCCATCTTCAAAGTCAATGTTAAGGACGTTACCTTGCCTAGCGTAGTTACGCGCTCTTTCTAAACGCTTTTTAAAGCGGGAGGTTTCTAGTAAATCAATCCATTGCTGCGCCCACCATTCACGACTGGAAATGTTGGCTGAATTGTCTGTGTTATACATAATTTTTTTAACGCAAAGGATGTATTAGACGCGAAGCGGCTTCCCGCAGGGTAGGAAGAGCGCAAAAAATGCAAAGGGTATTTAGGAGTTGATTATTCTTCGTCGATGATGGCGCTACGATCAAGCAGTAGTAAGTTGCGTAACTGGTTTGTATCCATTTTAGTTAGCCAGCTTTCACCTGCATCTACTGTTTGTTCTGCTAGTTGTTTTTTGCTTTCGATGATGTCATTAATTTTTTCTTCTAATGTTCCATTACAAATGAATTTATGGACTTGAACGTTGCGTTTTTGACCGATACGAAATACGCGATCTGTTGCTTGGTTTTCGACGGCGGGGTTCCACCAACGATCAAAGTGAAAAACGTGGTTTGCTCTAGTTAAATTAAGTCCTGTACCACCTGCTTTAAGTGAGAGGATAAATATTCTCGGCCCTTCTGGATCGTTTTGGAAGCGATCAATCATTTCCTCTCGTTGCTGTTTACGGGTGCTACCGTATAAGAAGATAGTTTCCCAACCAAGTTTTTCTTGGAGATAGGGTTGCAGAAGTTTACCTAGTTCGGCAAATTGGGTAAATATTAGGGCGCGATCGCCTTCTGATATTGCTTCTTCCAACATTTCTTCTAAACGTTGTAATTTACCGGATCTTTGATTGCTATCTAAGCTTTTCTCTTTTAAAAATTGTGCTGGATGATTGCAGATTTGCTTAAGTTTTAGCAACAAGGTTAAGATTAACCCATGACGCTGAATGCCTTCAGATTCTTCAATTTGGTTTAAAGAATCATCTACCATTTTTTGATAAAGATTTGCTTGTTCTGCTGATAGTCCGCAGAATACGTTCATTTCTTGTTTTTCGGGCAAATCTTGAATAATTTCACGGTCAGTTTTAAGACGACGGAGGATGAAGGGTTGCACGAGCGATCGCAATGTTCTTAATGAGTCTGTATCGCCATACTTTTCAATTGGAATTGCAAACCGTCGTTGAAAGAATTGACGGTTCCCTAAATAACCTGGGTTGAGAAAATCTAAAATTGACCAAAGTTCTGATAGGCGATTTTCTACAGGTGTACCTGTAAGCGCAATTCTAAACTCTGTTGGTAATTTTCGCACTGCTTGCGATTGCTTCGCTTCGGGATTTTTAATATTTTGGGCTTCATCTAAAATTACACCTTGCCAAGAGATATTTTCTAAAGTTTTAACATCTCGATAAGCAAGTGCATAACTGGTGACAACTAAATCTTTACCTTTAATTTCTTTAGCAAAATTATTACCTTTGGCGCGTTTATCTCCATGATGTACGACAGCTTTTAAGGTTGGACTAAATTTATGTACTTCTCTTTCCCAGTTTCCTAAAACTGAAGTTGGACAAACTATCAACGTGGGTTTTTCTAATGCACCTTCTTCTTTTAAATGCAGTAAAAAGGCAATAGTCTGGGGCGTTTTTCCCAATCCCATATCGTCTGCTAAACAAGCCCCTAAGCCCCAACGTTCCAAGAAACTCAACCAACCTAATCCTCGCTCTTGGTAAGGTCGTAACTGTCCCTGGAAATTTGCGGGTGCTGCTAGGGGTGCGATCGCCTGATTATTAGTTAAATTAGTAATTAACTCTTGTAGTACCCCAGAAGCTTCAAAGCTAACTACGGGCAATTTTTCCAACGTCTTCGTATCGCCAGTACTCAAACGTAAAGCATCTTCAACAGACAAAGATAACTTTTCTGGGCGTGTAGCTAAAATTGCTTCTGCTGCGCGGATATCTTGGGGTTGTAGCGCTATCCACTCACCATTTACTTCTACTAATGGTGTTCTTAATGCCATTAAACGGTCAAACTCTGCCTTAGAAATAGTCTGATCGCCAACAGCTAATTCCAGCTTGAATTTTAGTAAGCTCTGTAAACCTAAACGTTCTTTTTTCTTATTAGGAACTTCAGCTTTAATCTTTAATCCCATTTTTCCGCTTAAACCTTTTCCAGGCATTAAGCTAGGTGGAATTACCACTCCTAAACCGCTATCTTGCAACCGCCATGCAGATGCTTTGATAAACTCATATACTTCTACGGGATTTAAGTTATAAGATTGTGGCTGTGGCTGATGCAAACTTGGTTCTATTAACGGATATAACCGCAAAGCTAACCCTAAACCTTTGAGAAAAGTTTCTTGAGGATTTTCGATTGTCCTGCCTTGATAAACTAAACGTTCAACAGGGTGATTCCAAATTGTTTCGGCATTTACTAAAAAATCGGGATTATCAACAGCTTGAAGGCAATACTCTAATTTCCATTCGGTAACGTCTGTAGCTGGTGGGTGGAGGATAAAACAAGTACGAAATTGATTTTGTCCTAAATTTTCAGTAATTAAATTGATTAAATGCTCTTGAATTGGTGTTGTCCAAGACCGCAGTGTTGTTTCTAAACGCGCTATTGTTACTGAATCAGCATCCAAAATGCTAGAATCGCTTGCCAAAGATTGTAGCCACTGACGTACTATTAATTCTGCATTTTGTAAAGCATTCATCCCTGATTTAGAAAGCGATGAGGCTGCTTCTCGGCATTGGGAATCTATCAAAGCACTTAAGCATCCCAAAATTAATGATTTTGGTTCTAACTCTAAAAATGAATCGTTAATTGTTTCTGATATTAATTTCTGTGGATTAACTTCTAACTGTTGATAAGTACGACACAAAGTTGGCATTTGTTGACCAAACATTTCTAATCGTGCTTGATCTACAGCACTATCTAATAATGGTTGCCAACAAGCAAACACAGTACCATCAAACTGTCTATTTATTCCTGGTAAAAACTTAGATCTCGCTAGTAAATCTAAACTCCAACGGCAAACATGAGACCAAAAACGGATATCTCCACCTAGATAAGCATCTGCTGCTTTAA
Organism: Oculatellaceae cyanobacterium; assembly: GCA_036702875.1. Classification (GTDB taxonomy): domain Bacteria; phylum Cyanobacteriota; class Cyanobacteriia; order Cyanobacteriales; family PCC-9333; genus Crinalium. Next base: position 7,448 of record DATNQB010000089.1, read on the forward strand.
AAGATCCAAGGGGTAATGCTTGCAAAAACTTGATTGCTTCTAAAGGTTCAAGACGATATCCCTCAACTTGCCATAATTTTAGTTGGCATTGCTGCAAGTCATTGTCAGATGTTTTAGGAGAATATTCAGGGTAGGTTAGTTCTCCTTCAGATATACGGGTGGGAAATGCGATCGCTTCTCTATTCCATCTGTGTTTATCCCCAGTTTTAGCCTCGCTACTTCCCGATGTTTCTAAAAGTTTGCCAATAGCAAGATTGCGCGATTTTAAAAAAGTTGTGAATTCCTCCTCAGTCATTGCTAGGGGATGCGATGGCAGATGCTCATCTTCAGAGATTGTTGGATTTGGAATTGTTTCAACTGAAGTAATTCTTCGCCATGTTTCTCCCCAAATAAATAAATAACCGCCTTGATGTTTATTTAACCAACTACCATGCAATATTGCCATGAAAAAAATCCTTGCGTTTTTTAACTATGATTTAATAAATAATTAAAAATTAGTATTCTTTATTCTCAGTGAATTTATTGCATAAATATAAATCTTGATAATTGACCACAGATAAACACAGATGGACACAGATAAATACAGCTGTAATAAAAAAATTTGCCAGCCAGTCTATTGTATACTAACTGTTATCAGAAATATATTGCAAAAATCGTAGAATCTGCATTCATCTGCGATAAAAACAAAATTAAGAGTTTAGCAATATATTTATTTTTTACTAATAATTGTTAATTTATTTGAAGAAATAGGGCATAAAAATGTATAAGCACTCGCTCATCAGCGATCGCCCCTGAGAGCCCTCCTTACTCCTCCCTCTTACCCCTGACTCCTCAGCCCTGAGTCTATAAATGCTACGATTGCCACAGATAAAGAAAAGTGATATGTAAGGATAAAGTACCGAATGGTAGAATTGGATAAGTCTATATCCTTTGACGGACGGGATATTAGACTGAAAGTTGGTTTACTTGCGCCTCAGGCTGGAGGTTCCGTTTTAATTCAATCAGGGGATACGGCTGTTTTGGTGACAGCAACCCGTTCAACAGGCAGAGAAGGTATAGATTTTCTTCCTTTGTTAGTAGATTACGAAGAAAGGCTTTATGCAGCAGGTCGCATTCCAGGTGGTTTCTTGCGTCGTGAAGGTCGTCCTCCTGAAAAAGTAACTTTAACTAGCCGTTTAATTGACCGACCCTTACGCCCATTGTTTCCTAGTTGGTTGCGTGATGATATCCAGGTCGTAGCAAGTACGCTCTCGATGGATGAGCTAGTACCACCAGATGTGCTGGCTGTAACTGGGGCAAGCATTGCTGTAATGCTTGCCAAGATTCCGTTTAATGGCCCAATGGCGGCAGTGCGGGTTGGTTTAGTTGGGGATGATTTTGTGATTAACCCCACCTATAAAGAAATTGAAGCTGGAGACTTGGATTTGGTCGTCGCTGGTTCACCAGAAGGCGTGATCATGGTCGAAGCTGGTGCGAACCAACTACCAGAGCAAGATATTATTGAAGCAATTGATTTCGGCTATGAAGCAGTTAGAGATTTAATTGCTGCCCAGCAAGAATTATTGGCAGAACTTGGGATTGAAATGGTTGTAGAACAACCGCCAGAAGTTGATACTACTGTAGAAAATTTTATTCGCGATCGCGCTACAGAACCTATCAAAGCAATCTTAGCCAAGTGTGAACCGGATAAAAATGTTCGTGATGCTGCTTTAGATGAAGTTAAGGAATCACTAAAAACAGCGCTTTCTGAATTGCCAGAAGAAGACCCAATTCGAGTTGCCGCAGCAGCAAATAGCAAAGTTTTGGGCAATACCTTTAAAGATTTGACCAAAAAACTCATGCGCCGTCAAATCATTGAAGATGGCATCAGAGTAGACGGGCGCAAACTTGATGAAGTTAGACCTGTATCTTGTCGCGTTGGTCTTTTGCCAAGGCGTGTTCACGGTAGCGGTTTATTTAACCGAGGACAAACCCAAGTTCTCTCTGCTTGTACTCTCGGCACTCCTGGTGATGCCCAAGCATTAGCAGATGATTTACACCCAGAAGACAGCAAACGCTATCTGCATCACTACAACTTCCCACCTTTTTCTGTTGGCGAAACCAAACCCATGCGTGCGCCTGGTCGTCGTGAAATTGGTCACGGTGCCTTAGCAGAACGAGCATTAGTACCTGTATTACCACCTAAAGAAGCCTTCCCTTATGTCATTCGGGTAGTTTCTGAAGTACTCTCTTCCAACGGTTCAACCTCAATGGGTTCCGTTTGTGGTTCTACCCTATCTTTGATGGATGCTGGTGTACCTATCACCAAACCAGTTAGCGGTGCGGCGATGGGTCTAATTAAAGAAGCCGACGAAGTTCGCATTCTTACCGATATCCAAGGTATAGAAGACTTCTTGGGTGATATGGACTTCAAAGTTGCTGGTACTGATACAGGCATCACAGCTTTGCAGATGGACATGAAGATCAACGGGCTATCTATGGATATCATTGCTAAAGCCATTGATCAAGCTAGACCAGCAAGACTGCACATTCTAGATAAAATGTTGGCAGCAATTGACCAACCTCGCACTGAACTGTCCGCCTTTGCCCCTCGTCTGTTGACAATGAGCATTGATCCAGACATGATCGGTTTAGTCATTGGGCCTGGTGGTAAAACAATTAAAGGCATTACTGAAGAAACTGGTGCCAAGGTTGATATTGACGACGACGGCACTATCACTGTCTCTGCCATAGATGCTGAAAAAGCCAAGCGGGCAATTAGTATTATTCAGGGAATGACTCGCAGACTTCACGAAGGTGATGTTTACGCTGGTCGTGTTACTCGGATAATACCCATTGGTGCTTTTGTAGAATTGCTTCCTGGTAAAGAAGGAATGATTCACATTTCTCAACTCGCTGACTACCGTGTTGGTAAGGTAGAAGATGAAGTCGCCGTTGGCGATGAGGTTGTGGTCAAAGTGCGTGAGATTGACAATAAAGGTCGGATTAATCTCACACGCTTAGGAATTCACCCTGAACAAGCTGCTGCCGCCCGTGCCGCCGCCGTTAGCGCATAGGGTTTAATTTCACTGCCCTATCTAGTAGTAACTAGATAATAGGGAGTCTGCCTGCGGTGGGGTTTCCTACCCGCCAAAGCAGACACATTAATACCAAGTTGCATTCATAGATAGAACTGCCACAGTGACGGGTTAGGAGTCTAAGATAATTGATAAATTACTCGTCTGAATGCAACTGCGTATAATATAGAAATAACGTTTTGATAAGTTAAAACATAATATTGTCAATTATTACAAAATATTAATTTTTTATTAATATAATTGGGTTAATAAAATGGATGATAATCAGGTATTAATAGCCAATTCAACATTAGATATATCTCCAGATCATCAGGCTAAAGAGCAGAGAGATACTCAAGCAGTTACTAATTCATTGACATCAATTACCGATAATGTAACAATTATCAGAAATTTTATAAGTGGCAATAATCAACTTGTATCTAATCAATCTATACGAATAGAGACAGCTTTAAATTCAGTTCAACTAATCAGTAAGAAAGGAGAAGTTTTAGCATTTATTAAGTCCTCAGAAAATCAGCAATTTTGTTTAATTAAATATGATTCACCTTATCGAGAGGTACTAAATTTAATTTTACTAGAAAATAATTTTTTACCAGTTGGTAAATCCGAACAACAACAGGGGTTTTTTGAATATAAACGTTCTGATGTACCTGCTGGCTATAAATTAAATTGGACTGAGGCTCAAACTTTATGGAAAATCTGGTGGCCTAGTCAAAAACGTAAGTATGCTGCTGGTATACAATTAGATATACTGATTTATCAAAAAAATCAATGGTATCCAATTCAGGATATTGTGGGTACGGAAGGTTTTTTTAAAATCAAAACTTTGATTGGCGAAATAACTTTAGGTTTACAAGATAAAGTTGCGTGGATAAATAAAATAAATCAACAAAAAGTGACAACCCAAAATCAAAATGTATTGCCTGCGAGTAATCAAATTGTAGGTCAGCAAAAACCAGGGCAAACAGATTTAGATCTAGAAATAGAAAAAATATTAAATGAATTAAAAATTGAAGCTTTAAAAGCATTAGCAAATTACTTGGCTAATGGTGAAGTAGAAAATACTACAGAAATAATGAGGAATGCTAAGGGAGAAATTACTGGGACTAAAACTATTACAGTCCAAAAAGATTGTCCTCAATGGGTAATAGAACAAATTCTGAATCAAAAAGAAGTTTAATGATCAACTTTCAGCAGTAATTAGTCAGCTATTAACTAAATTTCTAAAATTATACATCCCACATCCCTCGCCCCAAGGTTGTCGTTGGGGGTACGGAATGTGGGTTTAAAAATTACCGGACTTACGCACCGAAAGCCTGAAACAAATATCCTCCCTACCCATTAAAAAGGGGGAAATTCAAATTCCCGAATTTATGGGGGATGCGCGGGGGATATTGAAGTAAGTCCTGAATTAGTATAAAAGTAGATGAAAAAGTCATAAAATAAACTGGGATGCTTAAGCAAAAACTTTAAATCTTCCGGTGAATTTATGACTTTTTCTAAAGGCTTGGGATACATCAAATATCAAAAGTTTTGATGAATATTAATGAAATAGAAAATAACTATGGCTTACTATCCTTAGTAAGAGCCGTTTGTACCTGACGATAGCGTTGTTCTAATTCTTTACCTATAGTCGGTATTTTATCAGTTAATGGAATAAGATAAGCTGTTTTTCCATCAATATTAATTGTTGATAATTTCGTCTTAACTAACTTGCCGTTATATTGAACAGTTGGGGCTGATTTCATCCCGAAAACTAACATTGCTGTTGCCATATCAGCACTTTTTTGATCAGCTTTCGTAGCATAATCTATCCACAATTTGTTTTCTTTGGGACGTACAATTGCTCTGGTAATACTCAAACGCCCATCTGCTTTAATATTTACACCGCCAGGTACACTTAATGACCAGTAATTCGGTTCTGGGAAAGGGTTAAAACCTGCATAAGTGCCGCTAACAGGTTCAGTTTGTAAGTATGCCATGCGATCGCGCTCCGACAGCAATACCGCGCCGTTTTTTTCTAACCTTCCTGTAGTTCCCTGCTGTGTTAATGTACTATCGCGATTAATTCCTTTTGGTAAATAGGGAAATTGACCATTAACTCGGCGGTAAGCAAATAATTGATCAGTGGGAGTATTGGCGTTTTCTTTACCTGCATATTCTGGCAGATAACCCACTTCCATTGTGTCGTTACCACTTTTATAAGTAATATCTAAAGTCTTGACATCTGCCTTCCACTGTGTATCAAGTTGGGCATTTTTGATATGCTCTTGGAATTGGGCAAAGTTTTTGTATTCAGTCACATCCCCAGCTTCAATTACAAACCCACCATAAGCTTGATCGATAGATTTCCAGTTGGTTTTGTCTGGATTTAAAGGTGTATCTTGTTGCAGGTTGTAAGACTGAATTAATAAAGCAGGTTTAGCTTCGCCACCGCCTTGCATCTTTGTTACAGCGCCATCGTTAGAAATAACAATTTCATCATTGCGACCCAAGTTTGAGGCGGGTAGCGGAATAATACCCATGTAACTTATGCCATCTTTAATGGTGATGCGATCGCTCATTTTCGCCTTAAACGGCATAGAAGTTACTTTTTGGTTATTTACATAAATTTCCCAAGTTGGATTTTCTTGAAAATTAAACAACCCAATAGTAGTTTGTAAACTCTTGACATCTTTTTGCCCACTTAAATCAAATGGACTTGTCAGCACAATCATTTTATTTTTATGCTGTAACGTTGCCATTCCGCCTTGTGTGCCGACAGAACCATTAGCATTATTACCGTGAAGCGTATCTAATAATTCAGTTTTGTTCACCCCTGGACGAATTAATAATGTCCCCACCCGATCCATTGTTAGTGCTGGTTTATCCTCACGCCGCCATTGCACCATCGCGGGTACTGTCATATTCCCTGAATCACCTGTATCAATACTCGCTATTCCGTAGTGATGACCGAGATAAGATTTGCGCCAAAGTGGAGTGTTATTAAAATTGCCCCACGCCTTATAATCCACAGTGATTTCATAAGGCAATGGTTTATTATCTACCATATTGGCAACCCATTCTGGAGCCCAAGGTTTATTAAGAGTTTGTAGCGCAATTTGTCCTGGTTTTACATCATTACCTATTACAGGCATTCCTCCAGCAATATTTTTATTAGTAGTAAAATTCTTTCCCCCTACCCCAGAATTAGTAACGTCGTGCAATGCGCCTTGAGGGGAAAGTGTATGCAGAATATGTTGCAACCCATCTTGAATTACAAATAAATAAGCAAGACCTGTGCGGTTTGATGAACTAATCAACCGTTTCAACCCTGGATGGTAGGAAGATGTTAATTCTTCAACTGATTTAGCTAAAATACTTTCACCCATCATCCTATCCAGTTGAGTTGGGGCGAAATCAGCGAAAATTTTCTGACTGGTTAGGGATAAAGCAAAATAATAATGATCGATAGATTCTTGGGTGCTGCCGTCATACCATGACCATGTACGCAAAGGAAATTGTTCTAGTCCATTTCTACCATCTGCGATCGCACGTTCAGAGTTAATTATTGCTCCACCTAATAAAGCACCTGTAACGGCTGTATGATTAAAATTCATCGTACCCATCATCCGAGAATAAGTACGATAAAAATCAGTATTTCCGCGCCAGTCACCAGTGCGATTGTAATATTCAACTATTTCTTTACCGCTTGTCCAAGGATTAAGCAGATCTGAACTATTTCGATCTGGCATTAGCCATGCTTTCCAATAGTTTTGCCAATGTTCGCGCACTGGCGCAGGCATAGCTTGAGCGTAGCGCATATAAGTTTGCACTTTTTCGGCTGCATCAAATCCATCCCAAGTACGAGGCGATATTGCCAACATACTATCTATCCATTTGGCGTAATCATCAGGGGTATCAGGAAAACGCCAATCCCCACCTAAAGCTTGGAGTTCCTGCACTCGTTGCCATTGCCAGGTGGGCATCCAAGCAGGTTTATTAAAGCCGAAGCGATCGCTCAATTCCTTGATTTGTTGAGCATTAGGTATAATAGCAGTTGGTTTCCCACCTTTACCATTACTTTTAAGTTGTGCTGCCAGTTGGGGAATATTAGCAGATACGTTAATTTTTCCTAATTTAAGAGGTTGATTTACAGGTTTTAACGTTAATACTAATTGTGGTTTTTTAATTAAAATGCCACGTCCGCCAGTAGCTATTCCCCACTCATAACCACCCTGCATAAAGCGGGCATCATAAGTTTCTAATTTACGAACTAAAAAGCCTTGATTTTCTAAAACGCCTAATCTTTCTTCTGGTGTTTTTCCATAAATACTATTAGTCAGCAACGCCGTTACATTCATCCGTCCTTGCGGTTGCTTATAAGAAACTTCCGTAGCGCCAAATACTTGAGGAAAACGATCCTTAGTTGTATCTGCTGCCCCATATTTAGCCCAGTAACCTGCGCCATTTATATAAGAATTAAAAGTAGGCCCTAACTTAGCATCTGCTGTCCAAGGTTTGCGTAGCGCCCAAGCGACAGCGTGCCACTGTGGTTTAATTTTGCTCCATTTATCACCCAGAAAATACATCCCAGGGGGTAAAGAGTAATTTTCTGCCCACATTTCAGTGTCACGAAAAGGTAACACCAACTCAGCCTTCTCAATTTGATAACCTTTAGCCAACTGCGTAGCAATTTTATTAGCAGCACCAGGAAAACGCACTAACAAACTACGATGCACCGCATCAAAAGTTAATGCGCCTGGTTGTGATGTAGACCAAACAGCACTTAATCCAGTACCTGCATTAGTATGCTCAACCTCCTTGACCGCGCCTTGCTCATTCAGGACTAAAGGTGTATTCCAAAAAGAGCGAAAACCGCTAATACCAGCCGTTTGAGGTTGGTCAATTGTTAAATTAATAGATTGTTTGTTATCTTGAGCATGAAATGGTTTAGACAACAGCACTAATAAACAAACTGTAGTTGATGACCAGCAAGCTATACGAGAAAAATTACGCAACATTATTTAAGTTGTTTATATTACAATGAATAATAATGCAGCAGAAAAATGGTTTTCGCTCAATTGTCTAAATTTTGATTTGGGTGTGTATACACTGTCTGATTTTATTAGCTACAACGCAATTAGTTTTTTTTATTTAGTTTTTAAAAATTAACATATTCTAATTCTCGATTAGCTATTTTTAAAGCGGGATCATTCCTTAGATGGATACCTTCGTATTCAGATAAATTGTATTTAATCTTAAAAGGGCATCAAACAATTACCACCATAAGTAAGTTTTAATCTAATTGTAACCAAAGCAACTTTGGTTTGTCAATTACATTGTTTAGAGCGGTTCATCTACCAAGCTAATACTAATTAAGTTTGCAAATTTAAAATTTTCTACAATGAAGCTTTAAATTTGCTTGTAAACCACGGCAACGGAAGTTAACTTGATGAAGAGTTTGGTAAGAGGAGAGACACATAAAAACTGCTCAAAAAAAAATAATAGGGCATTTATAGTAGTTGTCTTTTTAATTAAAAGCGAAAAACTGTTATTGAGTAATTTTATGTGTTCGCTTTAATAGCTTACAGCCAATTTTCATATTAACTATGACACACGCTTTATTGGATTTGGGCGCGGAATATTCGTGCAATAATTTATGCGAACAAGCGAGCAAATTAAATCAGAAATCCAGAAAAATCTAGGATTTTTTCCTCCCTTCTTTGAATCAGCACAACAGAACCCACAGGTATTAGAAAACCTCTGGCAACAAACTTTATCGGCCTATATTGATAATCCTTTTCCGCCTGTATTTAAGGAAAAACTGTCTGCATATCTATCACGCTACTGTAGCGTTCATTACTGTCTGGTATGCCATAGTTGTTCCTTGCACCATTTAGGGATAAATGGATCACAGGTGTTGAATTTGCTAGTATCACCTCCACCGTCTGCAACAGAAATTAACTTTCACTTGAGTTTACTTAAGGCGCATTCTGGTAAGCTGACAATTTTGTCAAAGTTAAACTCCGTAATTGAAGAAAGTTTACTGCGCTGTGCAATATTTATCTTTACAGAACATAAGCAAGCTGAATTTTGCCGACACGAGTTACATAATCTATTAGGCAATGATAAATATGAACACTTAGTCACCTTAATTGCTTACATTAAAACTTGTCATTTATGGATGGAAGCCCATCCTGAAGTTAATCATGAAGCTGATGCGCGATCGCAAAACAATCTCTCTAGCTTATTGCAAGAAGAACCTGCTTTAGCAGACTTCTTCAAAAATTATCTTGAACGGGTAAGTCGCGAAGGTTTAGAGAAAGCGTTGAATTTGAGTAAATTTACCCAAATCTCATCGCATCAAGTACTGCCGCAAGCTGTTACTAATAGTTTGCAATTTACACAGATTGTGACTTCAACTTCCGAGGGAGTTCTGATTGTAGATCCTCACCAAGCTAATTACCCAATTATTTATTCAAATCTAGCCTTTTCAAAAATCACTGGCTACCGACCAGATGAGATTATTAATCAAAGTTTCCATTTTTTGCAGGGGTCAAATACAGCGCCTCAAATGGTTGAGTTAATTCGCACAGCAATTGCTTCTTCTAGAGAGGTAAAACTCACACGGCTAAAGTATCATAAAAATGGTCAGCCATTCTGGAACCAATTAAGAATATATCCAGTTTTCTCAGATCAATGTGATTTACTTTACTTGATTGGTACTTGTACAGATGTCACTGAACACCTGCGAAATCCTGATACGCTCACAAAAATCAAAACCAAGCTGGAAAACGAATTAAAAAAGAATCCAGAAAATTCCCCTACACAGCGTTTAGCTTGGATAGAAGGAATGCGTATTTTTGCAGCAGTGATGATTTTGCTTTATCATGCTCAACTGCTATTTACTAATTATGCTTTTACTCCTCAGCCAACAGGTTTAATTAATAACTTACAGCAGCTAATTAGATTAAGTAAAGGACAAACTTTCATAGAGCAACTAGCGCACATTTTCACTATTCCTGCATGGTTTGGTTTTCAGTTTGTGGATGTGTTTGTGCTATTAAGTGGCTTTAGCTTAGTACTTTCTTTAGGAAATAATCAATTAAAACCAGCCGATTTTCTCAAGAAACGTTTGTTACGTTTGTTATGGCCTTTTTGGACAGTAGCTTGGTTATCTTACCCCGTACTTTGGGCAATAGGAATTACCACTCATACCTATTTCCCCGATGCTTGGCATAGTTTTGCAGGCGCAACGTTTCCGTTGTTGTTCAGCTTTCGTGGTGAGTTGCTGTTTGCTACCAGTGGGCCTTGGTGGTTTGTACCATTGATTATTTGCTTTACAGCGATCTTTCCTGTTTTGTGGCAACTGCTTCAAAGCTGGGGGGCGCGTAATTTGCTATTTGTCAGTACGTTAGTAACAATTGCTTATCGAGCATTAGCAGTTTACATTCTTGGAGGTCATCCCACTTATGTAATCCTTGATACTCCCGCCGTAGAGCAACCTTTTCAACTCTTCGTATCAAAACTCAGCATCTTTGTTGTGGGAATGGTAGTTGCACAAGATTATAAAGAAGGAAACAGCTTGATTTCTTGGAGCAATTATCAAGCACTTTTAGTAGGCATTCCCCTGTATATTTTGGGCTTTATTTGTGAGTTTTATCGGCTTGGTTGGGTATTTGCTGATTTGCTACTGCCACTTGGACTGACACTAATTTGTATGGCTACATTACGCTGTCTCAGTTCACCTCGCATCCAAAATTGGATGATTCAGTTAGGCAAATATAGCTATAGCTTTTTTCTGATTCATAACTTTGTAGTAGACCGCACTATCAACCTGATAGTCAAAGGTGAGCCGTTATCATATTACATACTGCTACCTGTAATGATTATCGGGACGCTGATTTTGGCTATCCTCGCAGATTATATTCAACCGCTATTCAGGAAAAGTATCGGTAGGGTTCTACGCGACATCAACTATTTGTTGACGCGATCGCATATTACACCACAGCGCACCTGGACTCCGCTCAAAGGCGATCGCATTTGCTATCGAGATCAAACTGGTTGGACAGTGTTAAAAGTAGAACAGCTTATAGACACTAAAGAATTTTATATCTGCCAAATTGCCAAAGGCGATCGCGTTTTATGGGTACATGAAGATAAACTGCAATTAGACTCAACATTAATAGAAAATCAGATTAAATCTAATTCCACCTTGCTCAAAAGAGGGAAAAGCGTTGTGAGCTTTTTCATCAAAAAATGGCCATTCAGTTTAGATAAGCTGATATTTAGCCACACAGTCATTATTGGTATTCCCACAATTTTATACTACTACCTCCGCCTAAACGGGTGGAGTCTTTTCACTCTGCATACCGCGATCGCTACTGCTTACCTTTTTACCTCACTGATGATGATGTATGAAGCAACAATAGTCTGGTTTGAAGACTTAATCATTAATCAGCGTAACGGAAAAAAAAGAAAATTAAAGCCTTTGCTTCAGGAACTTATAGGATATCTAGGTATCCAAAGATTTCAACGATCTAAAGCTACCAGACCATTACCGCGTTGCTCTTGTATCGTAGTTGCATACCTGCCAAACGAGCAAGATCTTATTATTGATACCCTCACGCATATTCTTAAAAATGTCAATCGTCCCCAGGGAGGACTAGAGTTAATTCTTGCATATAACACCCCTGTAGAATTGCCAATAGAAAAACAGTTACACCATCTAGCATTACGTTACCCTGAACTGCGCCTTCTGCGCGTAGAAGGAAGCAAATCAAAAGCAGAGAATCTCAATGCAGCTATTAATATTGTTACAGGAGTAATTACCTGTATTCTTGATGCAGATCATCAACCTTGTGCTGATTGCTTCCTACGTGCATGGCAATGGTTAGAAAGAGATTACGATGTTGTTCAAGGGCGTAGTATTATTCGTAATCATAGCGAAAACTTCCTGAACCAGATTGTTGCCATTGAGTTTGAATCTATTTATGGAGTAAGCCATCCGGCTAAAACTCTCTTGGTAGACACAGCAATTTTTGGTGGTTCAAACGGTTATTGGAATACCTCAGTTCTAAAGCGTATCCGTTTTAATCCCACTATGTTAACGGAAGATATTGATGCTTCTCTACGGACATTACTTCAGGGTTATCGAATTATCCATGATGCAACTATTGTCTCTACAGAACTAGCCCCAACTGAGTTCAAATCCTTTTGGACTCAGCGCAAACGTTGGGCGCAAGGATGGCTAGAAGTTAGTTTAAAATACCAGCGACACTTTTGGAAATCAGAGCATTTTAATAGTTGGCAAAAAGCTTACTGGACTTATCTGCTGTACTATCGCGAAATTTTTTCCTTAATAGCCCTTCAAATTTATGCCATTGTCTTTAGCTTTATCTTATATCAAGGCTATTTTCCTATTTGGAGCCACTGGTATTTATTGCTAACAACAATAATCACACTTTTAAGTGGTGTCTACCAAACTTTAATAACAATACAGTTAGGCTATCAAAAATATCCTTTGAGGTATTTTACTCAGTACGCTTTAATTACCTTTTTTTACACAACTCTTAAACACATGATTTCCTTAGTTGCCCTCTATGACCACCTAAAAGGGCAAACAGATTGGGTAATTACTCCACGTCAAAAAAATAAACAGGTAGCTACTGCTAGTTTTTGAAATAGTAACAAAATCTCTATAAATATCGACTAATTTTAGATAAGCCTCTGCGTTTATCTGCGGTAAAAAATCTCTGAAAATAATTTTTCAAATATATTTTTAACCTGATTATTTCTGAATTATTTTTATTGATATCCTGCTGCTTGCAGCGAAAAAAGTCGCGCATAGCGCCCCTTTGCCTTCAACAACTCCTCATGAGTACCCTGTTCAATCACTACCCCACCAGCTAAAACCACAATAGTGTCAGCCATTCGCACAGTAGAAAAGCGGTGAGAAATCAGAATCGCCATTTGGTTTTTCGTTACTTCTCTTAAGTGATTGAAAAGTTGAAACTCGGCTTCCGTATCCATCGCCGCCGTCGGTTCATCCAATACTAAAATATCTGCCTCAGTTCCCATAAAAGCTCTAGAAAGCGCAATTTTTTGCCATTCACCGCCAGAGAGTTCAACTCCAGATTTGAACCAACGCCCTAACTGAGTTTGAAAACCAGCAGGCATTGATTCAATCACAGGTTTAGCCATACCCTTATCCGCAGCTATTTCCCAGCGAGATTGGTCTTGCAGGTGTTCCACATCCCCAACGCCAACATTTTCGCCAACAGTAAACTGATAGCGCACAAAATCCTGAAAAATTACAGCATATCGACGGTGCAATGCTGTAATATTCCATGCTTGTAAATCCAAACCGTCTAGCAAGATACGCCCAGAAGAAGGCGCATATAATCGGGTTAAAAGTTTGATTAAAGTTGTTTTTCCTGAACCGTTTTCACCGACTATTGCTAGTTTTTCTCCTGGTTTTAAGTGCAATGAGATTTCTTGCAACACAAGTTTTTCGCTTCCTGGGTAACTGAAGGAGACATTCTCAAAACGAACTCCATCATTAAGAATTAATCCTTTAGTAGCTTGACCTTGAGGTTTAGGGACTTTTTGCTCTAAAAACTTGTATAAGTTAGATAAATAAAGGTTGTCTTCGTACATTCCTCCGACTCCACTTAAACCGGAGGAAAATGTCGATTGTCCTTGGCGGAATACGATCAAATACATTGTCATATCGCCTAACGAAATTTTGCCGCCAATTGTTTCTAATACGATCCAGGTATAAGCAAGGTAAAACGTAGCTGTACTAAGTAAGCCTAGCAAATACCCCCAAAATCCCCGTCGAATAGTTAAATTGCGGTCTTCACCGTAAAGTCGATGAAAAATTTCCTGGTAGCGTGTTAGTAAAGTCTGTCCAAGTTGATACAGTTTAACTTCTTTGGCATAGTCTTCTCTAGCTATTAAGGTTTCTAAATAAGTTTGCTGTCGTGTTTCTGGGGAACGCCAACGGAATAAGCGGAAAGCTTCTCCAGCAAAGCGAGTCTCGGCGATAAAAGCTGGTATTCCTGCTACTGAAAGTACTACTACTGCCCAAAGAGAGAATTGCAATAATAAACCACCGTAGGTAATTAAGGAGATAGTATCCTGAATTAGCTTAAATGTACGGCTTACTAAGCTTAAGGGACGGGTTGATGCTTCTCGCCGCGCTTGATTCATTAAGTCGTAGAACTCTGAATCTTCAAAGTAGGCGATGTCAAGTGTGAGTGCTTTTTGTAGGATTAACACATTTACTTTTTGACCGAGTAATACTCGCAGTAAAGATTGACAGACAGCTAAACCTCGCTGTGTACCATTGAGTAAAGCGACAAGCAGCGCCTCTAGTGCTACGTAAGTTAATGCAACAATGCGATCGCTCTTTAAACCAGAATTACTAGCATTGATTACTCCATCGACAATTAACTTGCCGACGAAGGCGATCGCACCAGGGAGCAGCCCTGCTGCTAAAGTCATAACAGCAAAGATTATAGTAAGAAGAGGGCTAGTACTCCAGACTAAACGGATTGCGCGATCACTATATTTAAAAAGTGCTGCTGATTGACGTAGGCGCTGCCAAGCAAATCTTGGAGCGTTGAAGAATTTTTGCTTCTTCATTTTTTATGTTCAGATTTTACTGGGTGCGATCGCTGCCTTGACCACAAAGCTAATCCACCACCTCGTCCTCTAGCAGCAATCATGTCTTCTTCTACAATAAAGTAAGAAAAAAACGCCTGCTTGCTCACACTTTCTGTCAAAAACTCCTGTTCCTTTTTCTCTCCACCTCGAATATAGCCTTGATATAAAGTTGCTCCAAATAATTGAATAATCATCCGAGTAAAATCAAACACCAAAATGTTTTTCTTAGGCAAAAATTTAGTAATTCCAGTGAGAGTTAGTTTAACAGCACCAAACTCAACAGAGTTTTCTACCTTACCCAATTCCAAATTTTCTTCTAGTTGACTAGCAGAGTAAACAATCTGAATTTTGATCAACTTAGGAATATAACGACCTGCACCTAAAACAATTCCTGCTTTCGCGCGGGTTTTCTTTGTGCCAGTAATAAAACATAATCTCCAAGTTCCGAGCAATTGCTCAAAAGAATAGCTAACTTTGTTTCGTTTAGCATTTTTCTCGGCTTCTAACAAAGCTGATACCACGCTATCAGCAGAAGGGCGAGGAGAATTAGAAACAGCTTGTTTAAGAATTAAATTACTCATTAAATGTCCTGAATATATTAATTATAGCAATCGCCAAGATGCTTATATAACGGTTAGCGGTTAGCTTTTAAATCTGTAGAGGTAAAACCTCTATAACTTGTCAACAACTTACGAAAGCGGTTGCTAGAACAGTAACTTTTATGCTAGAATTATTTATCAAAAACTTAAACAAACTTACGCAGATTCAATCTTAGTTTACATCTGCGCTCATAGTGCATATCAGGCATTAACCCGATATGAATATCTGCTCACATCTACGATTAAAAACAAATTGTGAGCTAGAGCAATAAATCTAATGTCTTAAATGCTCTGACTTTACAGGGAAGAGAACTTGAGGTTTGATATTTTTTTGAAGTGCTGCTACAAGAGTGCGATCGCACTCTTGTAGCTTTTCCGTTCTCTAATATTTTCTTATACACAAAATTCTTAGACTTTGCGTTTTTTTAAGGCAAAAATGCTAGAAATAGCAAACGCAAACATACCAAATGTTGCAGAAGGTTCAGGTACAGAAGCAGCTACAACCTCAAACCCAAATATTCGCCGTGGAGCAGAAACTTCCTCAAATGACGGAAAAGAATTTGCTGGATAAGGATCAATACCGTAGGTATTTACAAATAAGTTCTTACCATCAGCACTAACATCCAAAGTGACGTAATTGAATGTATCAGGAGAATAAAAATCTACAGGCTTTATATTAGTATTTGCATCTAAGTCACCTTCGCGGAAAACGTTTTGTAAACCAGGAAAATTGGGGTCAAGACCTAAAGGATTAACATTTTTAGTTTGCTGCTGGTCTACAATACTATCAGCAATACTTTTAATATTATTGAAGCTGTGGTCAGAAATAATTCCTGGGCCAAATGCACCTAAAGGGCCTCCAACAATTGTAAAGGCGTTAGGTAAAACTACACTGCTATTAGGATCATTAATATCCGCCAGGTAAGTTAACTCATTAACGCGAGTTTCATGATCGTCAGTGGTGATAAAAACCACATTTTTAATATTGTTGTCATCAATAAACTTTAATAACTCATTGCGCTCACTTCTATAGCCACCCCACCAAGTTTTGCCAGTATCTAAAGGAATAATGCCATTACCACTTTTACTGCCAGCTTGATCAATTGGTGAAGAAACAGCAACTATTTTCCAGTTAACACCGTCTGCTTTTGCTTGTAAAAGTGTTTCCTTCAACCAGTCAAATTGAGTTTCACCTAGCATAGTACGCTCAGGATTTAAGGCGCGATCGCCTGTCTCATCAACAACTGAAACAGTACCATTTGGGTTAGTAACAGTTTTCTTCATGCGGATATCGCGATAAGAGCGATCGTCTACATTAATAAAAGCTACATTAGCTCCCCACCGTTGAGCAGAATAAAGTTGTTGAGTCTCATCAGTACGGGGATCATTTGGCGCTGATATTATCGTTTCCCGAATTGGTGTGTAATCGTTATAAGCTTGCAGAAGCGCCTTAAACCCTGGCGACTTATTAATAAACTCGCCTGTTTTATTTACATCAAATATAGGGTTAGTCGCGTCAACACTTGCGCCTGAAGGATTTCCTGCTGGCGCTCCCCCTTGGTCAAATTGCTTACTTCCCAACTCGTGATTATCCAGCAAAGTATAATTACCTTGAGAAGCATAAAACTTCTGTAAACCAGGGGAACCCGCAGCAGTTACAGGTAAGAAATTTTCAAGATACTTACGACGATAATCAATTAAAGCTTGATTTGGATCAACAAAGGGATCTGCCGCAGGGGGAGAAATACCAACTCCAGTTGTCGGATCACCACTACCTGTTTCGTAAATTGCATCACCCAAATAAACAAAGAAATCTAAATTTTCTTTGTCAAAGTCTTTGATTAAACCATAAGGTCGCCATTCTCCCGCAGTATCTCCACTAAAAGCCAAACGAACAGGAGCTTTTTGAGTTTGATTAGGCGCAGTTTTAAATGTACCAACTTGACTTATGTCGCCATCAGGTGTTTGGAAGCGATAGTAGTAACGCTGACCACTTTGTAAATTTGTTGCTTCCAGCTTGAGCGTGTAGTCGCGGTTAGGATTAGTTACAGCACTAAAAGTCTGCAAAATTGATCCAAACGATGAATCAGTAGACAGTTGCGCTGTCAGATTAGTAGAAACCCCTTGATTGCTATTACCATCAAATGTACGTGTCCACAGAATGGCGCTGGTATTTGTCGCGTCGCCTGCTGCCACACCATTGTAGAGAATTGCGGCTTCAGCTATATGTGGTAGTGTTGTCACTAGCCCAACGCTGCTACTTATAAATATACAGAATGATTTTAAAAGATTTGGGGAGAGATATTTTGCTCGATTCACGGCTAAATTGCTCTTTTGCTAGTATTACCCAGTAGCACCTGTAGGCGATCGCAGAGCCAAGGGAATTTTACTTTTAATGGCTTATTTTATCGGCAGTTGAAATTTGAGCATATAAAGTTTTGTTGTCATTCAATCCAATAAATTATTAAGAAACTTATTTAGTATTTATACTTAAACGCTTAACAAAATGAAAGCAAACAGCTTGAGTAGCTTAATCAAGTTTAAATAAATATTAAAAATAATATATTTGTTTAACCGATGCTTGCAAATACAATACTTATTTACGCAAAGACCCTTAACTGAGATTAACGTGAAAATCACTACGCTTTTTGACGTGTAAGGGTCAAACCTATGTTTGATACTGAAAGGTATTATAAAATTCTAGAGCTACCCCTTGGATCTTCATTCGAGGAAGTTCATCAAAGCTATAGAGATTTAGTGACAGTGTGGCATCCAGATCGGTTTGTCCATTATCCCAGATTACAAAAAAAGGCTCACCATAAAATTCAGGAAATTAATGAAGCCCATGAGCAATTACGCTGTTTAAAAAAAACATCTATAGCAACTGATTCCTCGACCCAATCCTCGGCAAAATCATCTCCCTCGCCTCAAGAATCCCACGCAAAAGTCAACGTTGAAGACTTTTATCAGCAAAAAGTACATCAACCTCAACAATCAAATACCACGAAAAATAATAATTATCATCAGCAATCTAGTTATCAATCTAACTATAAAGATCTTCATACCTGGCTAGATTGATAGATTTTATCTACCTCAATATAAGTCAATACAATATTTTTCAAATACTTCTTAGGTCTTGCGATTAATTTGCGGCAGGTAGAATATATCCTGTTTGATTTTGAAGAAACATTAAAGCCAGCAATGGATCTTGCCAACCAGCTTTTATAAACACAAACTCAAATTGCACGCAATTTAGGCGCAAATGTCAAGACTAAAATAATAAAAGGCTCTAGCGCTCAACGTGAAATTCTCAACTTTGCTAATACTAACCAAGTTGATTTGATCGTTTTGGGTAGCAATATCGGTCAAATCACGGGTCGAGTTTTCTTTGGTCATGCCGTCGATGGGATTCTCGGTAGAGCAACTTGTCCCGTAGCTGTTGTTAGTTCTAGTCAATAATTAGGACTTAGGCATTTTTAGCAAATATTTAGGTTTTGGGACTTGGGGACAGGTGAATGGTAACTGGAAAAAGCGATCGCACCATTACTGTGAAAACACTACCCTGGAAGTAAGTTGTCTAAATAAATTGCTGTTATGAAACCTCTGCGTTTCTTGTTGATCAGCCTACTTGCGATCGCTGCTTGTGACTCAACCAACGCTTCTATTGAGTCTCAGACCCCTCAACAAAATGCTAACTCCGCCCAGCCTAAACAACAAAATCTCTCAAAGGCGAAAAACCAGGTTACTACTCAGCCACTCTCACCCAAACCCATCCGCATTACCGCCGCCAGTTTACCCCAACCATTCGCTAGTAACAGCGCCTCTAACTCACCCAACGTAATACCAATTCCAGCCAACCCTAGCCTGCGTGTACCACCAGGCTTTGTAGTTAAAGTATTTGCAGAAGGATTAGATGCACCCCGTTGGTTAGCACTCACCCCCAATGGTGACATCTTAGTAACCGAAACCCGCGAAAACCGCATCAGACTGTTACGTGATACTAATAGCGATGGCGTTGCTGATGTCAGTAAAATATTTGCTGGACAACAAAACGGCATCAACATTCCCTTTGGTATGACCTTTGCAGATGGTTACTTTTTTGTTGCTAACACTGGTGAAGTACTGCGTTTTCCCTACAAAAAAGGTCAACAACAAATTAGCGGAACTGGTGAAAAAATCGCTACCCTTACCCCTGGCGGGTATAACCAACATTGGACACGCAACGTAGTTGCATCACCAGACGGCAAAAAACTTTATGTATCAGTTGGCTCACGTTCTAACGCTGATGAAGAACCACTGCCCCGCGCTTCTGTGCAAGTGATGAATCTAGATGGTTCTAACCAACAAACATTCGCCGATGGTTTGCGTAACCCAGTTGGTTTAGATTTTCATCCCAAAACCAAAGCACTTTATGCCACAGTTAATGAACGCGATGGTTTAGGTGATGATTTAGTACCAGATTACCTCACTCGTGTTCAACAGGGAGCATTTTACGGCTGGCCCTACGCCTACCTGACACCAAATCTCCTTGATCCTCGTCAACTGAATAATGGCAACAGCAAACGTCCAGACTTAGTATCCCGTACTAAGACACCAGACGTTTTATTTCAAGCCCACTCTGCTGCTTTAGGATTGCAGTTTTACGACGGTAAAACTTTTCCAGAAAAATATCGCAACGGTGCATTTGTAGCGTTTCGTGGATCTTGGAACCGTAATCAAGGTACTGGCTACAAACTTGTGTTTGCTCCTTTTGATTCTACCGGACGTGCTAAAGGTTATTACGAAGACTTTCTAACAGGGTTTTTAGTTGATCCTAGTGTTCCCACAACTTGGGGTCGTCCAGTAGGTTTATTAGTACTACCTGATGGTAGTTTGTTATTTACAGAAGAAGCCAACAACCGAATTTACCATGTTCAATATCGTGGTTAGTTGTATTGGGGGTATATTCGTAGCAATCCTAGATTTCTGCTGAAATTTTTTGTAATCATGAAAATAAGCATTTTTGCTACTTTAGGTCTATTAGTGTCGCTATTAGCAACATCAGCCCAAGCAGCAAATCCTCAACACGTTCAAAGATTGCTGACAGCAAAAGTTTGTCCTGGTTGTGACTTGAGAGGAGCGCAATTAAAAGGTGCTAACCTGAAAGACGCTAACCTAACTGATGCTCAGTTAGCAGATGCCGATTTAACTAATGCTGACCTAACTAATGCTACTTTAGAGCGTGCCGATTTAACAGGTACGCAGTTGAGCGGTGCGATCTTAGAAAAAGCCAATTTGAGAGAAGCTAAATTAGGAGCCGTCGATAAATTTGTTACTAATTTAAAAAATGCCAACCTTAAAAATGCTGATTTACAAGCAGCTAATTTAACAGGGGCGCAGCTAAATTTAGCTACTTTAGAAAGTGCTAATTTAGAGCGAGCTAACTTGAGTGGCGTTGATTTTACTCAGTCACAACTAAATTTAACTAACTTGAGCAATACTTCCATGATTGGTGCAAATTTAGAAAATGCCAATCTTACCAATGCCAAATTAACTACTGCTGACCTGACTTACAGTAACCTTAAAACTACTGACTTTACAGGTGCTAACCTGATTGGAGCTAATCTTAGTTATGCTAATTTAAGTCAGGCAAATTTGGATCAGGCTAACTTGACTGATGCCAAACTAACTAATGCTAACTTCAAAAATGCCAAGCTAAATGGTGTGATTGGAATGAATACCTCTACTCCAAATCCAACTCTAGCTCCAACTCCAACTATAATTCCAACTCCAACTTTAGCTCCAATTATAATTCCAAATCCAACTCCAACTTTAGCTCCAATTATAATTCCAAATCCTTTGCAATAATCAATTATCAATTATCAGTTGACAACCTGCTTGTCTCAGACTTTAAACAAAATATACCTGACCTCAAGCAGTCAATTGCAGTTGTAAGGTAATTGATAATTGTATTTTAAGCGGTCAACCTCAGTGGTAGGGTAATTGATAATTGTTAATTGTTAATTGATAATTGTTCATTAGCCAGTCTCTGCTAGTTACCTGCAAAGGCTGTCTTTACCTGCTACCCCACTCTAATTTTTGCCTCCATGCAACTGCGAGATTCCCTGCGCCGGACGAAGATTGTTGCCACTATTGGCCCTGCTACCAGTAGCCCAGAAGTTCTACGTGCTTTGATTCAAGCTGGTGCTACTACCTTGCGCCTTAACTTTTCTCATGGCACTCATGAAGATCATCAGCGTAGTATTCGCCTAATCCGCCAGACGGCTTTTGAACTGAATCAGCCAGTAGGTATTTTGCAGGATTTGCAAGGGCCGAAGATTCGTTTGGGGCGCTTTGAGACAGGCCCAATTGCTCTCAAGAAAGGCGATCGCTTCACTCTCACCAGCAACCCTGTCCCAGGAACCGAAAAAATTAGCTCTGTTACTTATGAACCTCTAGCGGATGAGGTTCCCGAAGGCGCTACCATCCTCCTTGATGATGGCAAAGTCGAAATGATCGTCGAAAAGGTAGACAAAACTACACGAGAATTACACTGCCGCGTTGTTGTCGGTGGAACGCTTTCTAATAATAAAGGTGTAAATTTTCCTGGTGTCTACCTGTCAATTAAGGCACTAACTGATAAAGACCGCAAAGATTTAATGTTCGGTCTAGATCAAAATGTTGACTGGGTAGCTTTGAGTTTTGTTCGCAACCCCCAAGACGTTTTAGAGATTAAAGAATTAATTGCTAGTGCTGGTAAGCAAACGCCAGTAATAGCCAAAATTGAAAAGCATGAAGCTATTGACCAAATGGAGGCAGTTCTCTCCCTCTGTGATGGCGTTATGGTGGCTAGGGGTGACTTAGGGGTTGAACTTCCAGCAGAAGATGTCCCCATCCTTCAAAAGCGGCTAATTGCTACTGCTAACCGCCTAGGTATTCCGATTATCACCGCAACTCAAATGCTAGATAGCATGGTGAATAATCCTAGACCTACCCGTGCTGAGATTTCTGATGTTGCCAATGCCATTATTGATGGTACAGACGCGGTAATGCTATCCAATGAAACAGCAGTAGGTAGTTATCCAGTTGAAGCTGTGGAAACGATGGCACGAATTGCTGTGCGGATAGAGAAAGAAAATCTATTTCGCGAGGTTAAAGACAGCAGAAAATCAATTCCTAATGCTATTAGCCATGCAGTCGGACAAATTGCTGAACAGCTACAAGCTGCTGCAATTATGCCTTTGACGAAAAGTGGCGCGACAGCTAGAAATGTGTCTAAATTCAGACCTCAAACACCAATTTTAGCTATTACTCCCCACGTAGATGTGGCACGACAGCTACAGCTAGTTTGGGGTGTGAAACCTTTATTGGTACTAGATTTACCGTCAACTGGTCAAACATCTCAGGCTGCTATTAATGTAGCGTTAGAGAAAAATTTGCTGGTTGAGGGAGACTTAATAGTGCTGACTGCTGGTACACTCCAGGGTGTCTCTGGTTCAACTGACTTGATTAAAGTAGAAGTAGTTACAGCCGTTTTAGGTAAAGGAATTGGTATTGGTCAAGGAGCAGTTAGTGGTAGAGCTAGAGTAGCTCACAGTGCTTTAGAAGTGAATAATTTTAATCACGGAGAGATTTTAGTAGCGCGAAATACTAATGTGGATTTTGTGGAGTTGATTCGTAAGGCATCTGGCATTATTACTGAAGATGATAGCCTCACAAGTCATGCTGCTGTAATTGGGTTAAAGCTAGGTGTGCCTGTAATTGTGGGTGTTAAGAATGCCACTGAGGTCATTAGAGATGGCGCAATTCTGACTTTAGATACGCAACGGGGAATAATTTACTCTGGTGCAATGTCAGCAGCTTCAGTAACTGAGGTAAATACTCGCTAATTGTGGGAGGTTTGCGATCAGGTGTGCGATCGCATTTTTCCTTTGTGAGTGTGATCGCAGCCCCCATACTTATATAAACCACAATCTACACAAATGTTGTGCGGGCATTATAAGCCCGCACATTTTCTTTGTGGTTGCATAAATGTAAAGACGCGAAATAAGAGGTACTCTACATCCCCTATATCGCTATTTTGTCACTTTCAGCAAGAAAAAATTTACTATTTTTTCAAAACATTGGTACTGTCTGCATTTCAAGCTTTATTTCCTCAAAAATTTGTCGATTTTTTTAAAAGATCGACTTTCCTCAAGCTGGTTCCAGGTTTGACTTTCATCGTGATAAAAAAGCGATATGTAGCGCGAGCATTTTTGTCACTGGGTTTAATACGTAGTATAACCCCAAGCCTAAGAAGTGCAGGAATTTATTCAGTGTAATTACTGTAGTAAAGTTATACTTTTTTTTTTATTTTTAAATAACTTAGTTTAGCTCAACTTCAGAAAACTTCAATTAGTAAGATTAAAGTTGCAATGCCCCCTGAACCCCTAAAAACCTTAAGTAACAATTTGTTGAGTATGTTCTAGGCGTATATCAATCTATCTTAAGTATGATATATTGTTTTTGTTGATATATATTTATCATATACATCTACCAAAAGTAAGGTTTTATATCCAGAGTTATTTGAATTAAAAACTCAGCGGTCGTTCTGAAAATGATTTAGACCGCAGTCTAACTTATATTAAGAGGAAATTTATGTCTTATCCCTTCATACAATTTGGCTCATCTGGTATTGATAACCCTTTTGGCATCAGCACCGACAGCAATAGCAATCTCTATGTCAGCGGTTACACTACGGGCGCTTTGCCAGACAACACCAATGTAGGCATTCCGGGTAGTACGACCCCTAATGACGGATTTATCGTCAAGTACAATGCCGATGGCACTCTAGCCTGGGTGGAACAATTTGGCACAAGTAGTAACGACGTAGCTAGTATCATCAGCACCGACAGTAATAACAATGTCTATGCTAGTGGTTTCACTTCGGGCGCTCTACCAGACAACACCAATCTAGGCAGTACAGACGCATTTATCGTCAAGTACGATGCCAATGGCGATCAAACTTGGGTTAGGCAATTTGGCACAAGTAGTAGTGACGCAGCATCAGGTATCAAAACCGACAGTAATAACAACGTCTATGCAACGGGTTCCATTAATGGCACTGTATTCAACGGGATTCCCGTCAGTGGTGACGCATTTATCGTCAAGTATGATACCAATGGTAATCAAGCCTGGTTCAAGCCAATTGCCACATCTGGTGTAGACTCCGGTTCAGGCATCAGCATCGACAGTAATAACAACGTCTATGCCACTGGTATCACTACGGGCGCTCTGCCAGGGAACACCAATCTGGGCAATTTTGACGCATTTATCGTCAAGTATGATACCAATGGTAATGAAGCCTGGGTCAAACAATTTGGTACAAGTGGTATTGACAGAGCTACTAGCCTCAGCATCGACACTAATAGCAATATCTATGTTACTGGTTCCACTACTGGCGCTTTCTCAGGCACCAACCAGGGCTCGCAGGACGCATTTATCGCCAAGTATGATGCCAGTGGTACTGAAGCTTGGGTCAAACAATTTGGCACAAGTGGTAATGACAGAGCTAGTAGCATCAGCACCGACAGTAATGGCAATGTCTATGTTAGTATTTACACTGATGGCGCTCTGTCAGGCTACACAAATCAGGGTAGTAATGACGCAGTTATCGTTAAGTACAAGCCCGATGGCACTCAAGACTGGGCTAGACAATTTGGCACAACTGGTGATGACCAAGCTACTAGCATCACCATCGGCAGTAATGGCAATGTCTATGTCACTGGTACAACTACTGGCACTCTGGCAGGTAATACCACTCAGGGTAGTACTGACGCATTTATCGCTGCCTTCGATGCCAACGGCAATCTTTTCGCGGCTCCAATAGTAGCCAACCCCATCACTGACTACACCCTCCCCAGCAATACCCCCCTCAATTTTACCTTTGCTGCCAACACCTTCAGCGATGTTAATAATGACACCCTGAGTTATACTGCCACCCTCGCTGATAATTCCGCTCTCCCTGCTTGGTTAACTTTCGAGTCCAGTACCCGCACCTTTACCAGCAATGCTACTACTATTGGCAACTACACCCTAAAAGTAACTGCCAACGATGGAAATGGTGGCACAGTTAGTGATAACTTTAATCTCAACATCCAAACTCCCACTACCGGAACCATAGATGCTGACAGCTTTACTAGCACATCCAGTAGCGATGTCTTTTATGGTTTAGCAGGTAACGATTACATTCTCGGTAGCTTAGGCGCTGACTACTTCGACGGTGGTGATGGGCTTGATATGATTGACTACAAAAATTCTACCTCCGGCGTAACTATTGACCTACAAACAGGCACAAGTAGTGGTGGTTATGCTACTGGTGATACCCTCATCAATATAGAACGTGTTAAAGCTTCTAATTACTCAGATACCATCACTGGCAATGACAGCAATAACCACTTATACGGTTATGCAGGTGATGATAGCCTTAGTGGTGGTGCTGGCAAGGATTATGTCTACGGTGGTGTAGGTAACGACACTATCAATGGTGGTACTGGAACTGATTACCTCTACGGTGAAGCAGGTGACGACACTATCAATGGTAATGATGGTAACGACGACCTCTCTGGAGGTAGTGGTGCTGATGCGCTTGATGGTGGAATTGGTAATGATACAGTCATATATACCACCTCAACTGCTGGTGTACTCATTGACTTAGCTGCAAGTACAGCTAGTGGCGGAGATGCCGAAGGCGACACTTTAAGCAACATCGAATACGTGCAAGGTTCCAACTACAACGACATAATCACTGGCAATGACAGTAATAACTACTTATACGGTTATGCAGGTGATGATAGCCTTAGTGGTGGTGCTGGCAATGATTATGTATACGGTGGCGACGGCATTGATACTTTAACTGGAGCTAATTTAGCTAGCTTCGGTGTTGGTGAGAGAGACTTCCTCACTGGTAATGCTGGCGTTGATACTTTTGTCTTGGGGACTGCGGCTGGTGTCTTTTACAATGACGGTGTGGATACTAATGCTGGAGTGAAAGATTATGCTCGCATTCTTGACTTCAATGTGGAATCTGATGTTGTGCAACTAACTAAAGACTTCTCTTACTATCTAGGTGCTGCTCCAGCTGGTACTTTTAGTGGTAGTGGCACAGGGATTTTTATTGACAATGACAGCACGACTGGTTCATTATCTGCCCAAGATGAACTTATTGGTGTGTTGCAGGGCGTAAATTTAGGGGCAGGAGCTATCATCCCTGGCACTACTGCTGGTTTTACTTTTGTTTAAAAAATGAACAGATTGCTGTTGTCACTCTAAGCAGAAGAAGAAAAAGAGAAATCACCGTTAGTCAAGGTAACAAAACTAGAGGTTTTTAAAATAGTGTAGATTTATAATTCCTCTGCACTATTTTAAAACTGAATTCAAAAATTTGTACTCAGGATTAGCTGATATCCTATATATTCGCAAATGCTAAGGGTGCATACTACCGCCAAAATACTTAAGTTAGTTCTATGGCTGGGAGATACACCTGAAACTGGGTTTTTCCCACTTCACTAAATACATTGATAAAACCGCCATGAGCTTTAATAATTCCTTGAACTGTTGACAAACCAATTCCTGTACCTTTACCAAACTCTTTGGTGGTAAAAAATGGGTCAAAAATTTTAGTCAATATTTCTGGAGCAATACCTGTTCCTGTATCGTTAACAGTTATGACAATATAGGAACCATCTTTAGCATCAATATTTATCTGAGTTTGATTTGAATCAATCCAAACATTTTCTGCTCTTATGCTTAAATTCCCACCCTCTGGCATAGCATCACGAGCATTTATACACAGGTTGAGCAAAACTTGGTGTAATTGGGTAGCATCTCCCAAAATTCCCCAAGAAGGCTGATTGAGAATACGAGTAGTGATTTGTATAGATTGAGGAAATGTATTTTTGACAATATGTTCAATTTCTTTAATTAAAGTTTTGACCTGTAAAATTTGACGTTCTCCCTCGACTCCTCGCACAAATGACAACACCTGCTTAACTAAATCAGCACTGCGTTCAATATTGACGGTTACAGTTTTAAACAAACTTTTACTTTGGTTGTCCTGAATCTTTGTTTCTAAAAGCTCAACAGCCATCATTACTGGTGTTAAGGCATTATTTAAGTTGTGAGCCATACCAAACGCTAGATTGCCCACACTTTCCAAACGTTGAGCGCGAAAAACTTGTGCTTCAAGCTGTTTTTTTTCGGTAATGTCTGTTTGAAAGCCAACGAAGTAAAGTAATTCACCTAGATCTGAAAAAACTGGAGAAATTTTTAACTCGTTCCAGAATGGCTGACCATCTTTGCGATAATTTAGCAGTGTGGCTTTCACTTCTCTACTTTCAGCAATTGCCTGACGAATAAAATCAACAGTTTTGGAATCTGTAGAAGAACCCTGTAAAAAACGGCAATTGCGACCAATAATTTCATCGGGTTGATATCCTGTGATCTTAGAAAAAGCAGGATTTGAGTAGATTATGGGATGATTCGGTTGGTGAGGGTCTGTAATTAATATCCCTACTGAAGCTGAATTAACAGCCTGCACAAGTCGTGAATTTTCGGCAAGAAGTTGACTTTGTTTTTGCTGTTGTTCTCGGTTCTCAGTGCGATCGCACTGAGTTAATTGTTCATCCTCAACCTTTTTAAGATGATTCTGGAAAAAATCAGCTAAAGCAGGTTCTTCCTTTAGTAAGCTGGCGAGATAATCTATAGCTCTTTTGTCAGCTTCATAGGAAACTTCAGGGTGCGCTTCCATCCACCCATTACAAGTCTGAATGTAAGCTACAAAAGTAACTAAATGTTGATAATTTTCGTATCCTAGTATGTCACGTAGCTGATGGCGACAGTTGACAGCAAGATCGTGTTCTATGGAAATAAAGATTGCACAACGCAGTAAACTTTCTTCTAGTACTGAGTTGATATTAGATAAGGCATTAAGTTCGCTTTTGTGTGTTCTTAGGACATTTAGATGGAAATCTATTTCTGTTAGAGTTGGTGCAGGTGAAGATAATAGTTGCAAAACTTCGCGTCCATTCATTCCGAGAGGACGTAAGGAACAACTATGACAGACTAGACAATAGGGAACCGGACAGTAACGTGAGAGGTAAGCAGAAAGTTTTTCTTTGAACAGAGGCGAGAAAGGATTCAATATATAGGCAAATAATGTCTGTTGCCAGAGGTTTTCTAATACCTGTGAGTTCTGGAACGCTGGTTCAAAGAAGGGAGGAACGAAACCAAAATTTTTCTGGATCTCTGTTTGAATCTGCTCGCTTGTTCGCATCTGCTACTCTTTCGTTTATAATCAACAATCCACTATTTATCTATTCGCTACAGAAATTTTTTCCGACTTACTCCACAAATGTTTTACTGCTAAATGTATAATATATAACAATATACATAAAACTTTACTCAAACTCGCCAATCTTATATTTTTTTTACTTTTATTAAGATTTATGTATATTTTGTCTAAAAATGCTATTATAAGCATAAAAATTTAGCAAAAGTCAAAATTAATAAAAATTTATCACTTGCTCGACGACTGAAGTTAGAAACTTAAAATAGATTTTTTTGATTTTTCATAACTACAAGTCACGGGGCAAGCATCTAATAATTGATTATTGATATGTCAAGCTGATAAGTCACGGGTTTGCGTAAATAGGTACTAAATATAAGTTTTAAGAAGCTACCAGCAAAATTCTTTGTGTGTATGAAATATTTTTCTAAAAAAGCAAGTTTAATTAACGACGCTAGACTCACAATTCCAAGGTAAATTCACTGTAAATGTTGTACCTTTACCAATCTCGCTCTTAACATTAATAGTACCACCGTGAAGCTTGACTGAATTTTGCACAATTGCCAGCCCTAGCCCTGTGCCAGGGATATTTCCTACATTTTTAGCTCGATGGAAGGTATTAAATAATTTTTGTAAATCTTCGGGAGGAATTCCAATACCAGAATCAGTAATATCAAAGATGGCACATTTCTCCTCTATTGTCACTTTAAATTGAACTACACCCCCAGATGGGGAATATTTAATTGCATTAGAAAGTAAATTGCTAAAAATGTGTTGTAGCAATTTTTCATCCATATAAGCAATGGTACTTGGCGGTGAATTATTAGGTTTATGTATATAAGTAAATTCGATAGTGTGCTGTTCGGTCTTCATCACTTGCATTTCCTCAATCAAGGAGCGACACCATTGTTCTAAATCCATAGCTGCTGGGTTAAACTCAAGATGTGCCACATCGCTTTTCCCTAAAAAAAGCACATCCTCTAATAACTGAGTCATATTTTTGACTTGATCTTGGATCTTGTTAAAGTATTGAAGCTTTTTATCATCACTAAACTTATCGCCAAAAACTTGTAGTAACTCGGAAGAACTTAAAATCACTGTTAGGGGCGTGCGAAACTCATGAGAAGCCATTGAAATAAAGCTAGATTTTAATTCATTCAGTTCTTTTTCTTTTAATAAAGCTTTATAAATGTCATCCTCTGCTTGCTTGCGTTGCGTAATGTCTTCTAGCGTACCAACGTAACCCAAGAGATCACCCATATCTGAGAATATTGGCGCTGAACAAACATAAACCCAACGAATAATTCCATCTAGTGAAAGACGATACTCTTCGGAATATTCCTGTCTTTGTTGTGTATATGCAACCCAACTCGCGCATACTCGTTCACTATCTTCTGGGTGGATAGATTGTGTCCAACCCTCTCCTAAACTTGCTTCAAAAGTTAGATTAGTAATTTCTTGGTAACGAGGATTAGTGTATGTACAATGCCCGTTGGTATCTGTCAGAAAGATACCTACTGGTGAACAAGAACTTAGAGAACGAAATAACTCTTCACTTTGCCGTAATGCTTCTTCTGCTTTTTGCCGTTCCAAAATTTGAGCAGAAAGTTGATTAATTGTTTCTGTTAATTCTCTGGTTCTATTATCTACTTGCTGTTCTAATTGAGTATTTTGATTTGCTAACTGTGCATCTCGTTCTCGAATTGCACTCGCCATCAAATTAAATGAGGATGCCAGACGACCCAACTCATCTTTCCTGGTTGCATCAATTTTAATATTTAGGTTTCCACTAGCAATCTGGTCGGTTGCTTGAGTAAATTGATTTAAAGGGGTAGCGACCTGTTTACGCAGAACTGAAAATAGCGCCCAGACTTCCACTAGCAACGCAACAAACCCTAAAATTAATATAAACCAAGCGGTTGCTTGTGCTTCCTTTGACAATAAAGATTTTGGAAATACTGTAACAAAATACCAATCTGGCTCTGGAATAGTTGTAACTGCAAGGTACTCATTATTTTTGGCATTGTCGATGACCGCTTCTTTTGAATTAATAGTTTTTGCCTGTTGAAATATCTGTTTAAGATGCTCATCGCCTGATTTGAGAATGTCAAACTTACCACCGCTTGCTTCAATTTCTTTCATGAGTTGTGGGTGAGCAATCAGGCGACCATCTTTACGGAAAATGATGTTGTAGGTTCCTTTAAGCTGGTTGTTAACTGTTCGTTTGATTAATTCATCAAGCAGAACATCGTGTCCAACTGTTGCTATATGTCTGTCGCCTACATAAACTGGGGATACACAAGATACCATCCAGTTTTTGACCAAAGAATCAAAGTAAACTCCTGTCCAAGCAGTTTTTCGTTGTGGATTGTGTTGGCGATCGCTAATATAAAAATATTCTTGACCAGGTTCATAAAAATCGGCTGCTTGCTGTTGAGCAATAGGAACCGTAGGCCAGTAAGATACTGAAAAATTTTCTGGTGCTAAGAAGTAGGTGCTGGCAAAGCGGTTTTTCCACGCAGGCCCATAAGCATTAGCCATTTTATAAAAAATCATTACACGACGGCGAACGTCTGCATTAATTTTTATTCGAGGATCTACAAACAAACCTGCTTGCCGCTTATAGTTAAATCTTTCTGGACGGTTACGCGTCACACCATCTGTCTGTTTAACAAACAGTTGATTAAATTCTGTACGCGGATCTTGTGTACCTGCTTGCTTAAGTTGCCACAACAACTCTTGTTTTAACTCAGCAAGATTATCTTCAGCTAAAGCAAATAAATTTTTTTCTCTTTGACCCCGTTCGCTGATATATTTCTCAAGCTGTTCTTTTGTCTGAACCTCCAAAAGGGCAAAAACGTGAAGATAACTAATTGTTGTAGATGCAAGGACTACAACAGCTATTCTTAGAGCCATCTTGACGAGTGTTTGTCGTGCTAGAGAATTATTTACCTCTTGAGCCAACCAATTGGTAATCTTGCTGCTTAAAATTGACAACATAGAGGCAAATTATAATTACTAATCAATTTAATATTAGTTATATTTGTAAGAATTTAAGACAATTAGGTTAGATACTTTTATTGTAATATATGTTTTTTTACCATAATCAAAGCTAAAAATTATTAATGTGAGAGGGATTAGCCATAGTCTTTTCCATATTGTTGGATTTAAACCTTACAAAAACATTAAAAAAATCTGTATAGGCATAAAGCTATATTTGCTGTTACGTCAAAATGTTACATTGTGTATGCAGCAAGTTCTTAACATCAATTTCATTTAAAATAATAAATTGATTAAAACAATCGTTATTTTGGTTATTTATTAGGCAGATTAACCGCAGATGCCCGCAGATAAACGCCGACGAAATACAATATTTCAAGTATAGCAATTTAAGAAAACAAAAATAACTACACTGTCAACCTCTCTCCCTAGACAGGGAGAGTAGTTTAGTTTTATGTTTAATTATGCGGTAAAAGGTCACACTGGCGTAATGAACTTACTTGTTTAAAGTATTCCCTAAAAAAGCACTACATTTACCACCTAGTCCTGAAGTTATTGTGCAAGTATTGCTGGTTAACATCCCAATGTATGTATCTCCCTGACTACCAGGGGTTCCCAAACTATCTACAAACAATCCTTGCTCTGCAACTTTAACTTTTGCTTCTTTAGCGACAGTTTTAATTACTTTGTCATTACCTGTTGCTTCAGTGAAAATCGTAGGTACGCCAGCATTTTTAACTTCAGTTACCAGTTCTTTAACCCGTAATGCTGTCGGTTTTTCTTCATTGCTAAGTCCTTGTAATGCGCCTTCAATAGTAATACCATAAGCATTTGCATAGTAATTTAGAGATTCATGAGTTGTTACTAATTTACGCTGTTTAAGGGGAATTGTGTTAATTTGTGCTTTAGTCCAAGCATCTAGTTGTTTAAGTTTGTCACTTAGCTGATGGGCATTAGCCGCATACACATTAAAATTGGCAGGGGACAATTTGGTTAGTTGTTCTCGAATTACTTCCACCATCCGAATACCATTCTGGGTATTGTGCCAAATATGGGGGTCGGGAACAAGTTCGTGTTTAGCTGATTTTTCCTCAGCTTCGTGATGATCGTTTTCTCCCATTAAGGGTTTGGGAACTGCAACTTCATGCACAGCAACTTTGGTTGCAGCTTGATTGCTGGCGTTAATAATTTTAATTAATTCTGGTTCAAAGTTATAGCCGCCATACAAAATTAGTTGTGCTTTCTCTACTGCTTTGCGGTCTTGCGGGGTAGCTTTATAAACGTGGACATCAACACCAGGCTGAATTAAACAAGTTAAATCAATAGTATTTTGAGCAATTACTTTAGTTAAATCGCATAAAACACTATGGGTTGCCACTACTGTAGGTAATTTATTAGTTGAGTTGCCGTTGCTACTAAGATTATTGGTCTGAGTGTTAGCATTACAACCAACCAGTAAGAGTGAAAGCCCCACCGTGGCAGTCACCAAATTTTTTTTCTTGAGATCTTGATTCATAATTCAAAATTTCGCCTATAAAATTTCGCCCAGCAAACATATCGGCAGCTTTAAGAAGATGTCGTTAGCTCGGCAATTAATGCACAATAGCAACAGTACCATGCGATAATGATATTCATTCTAATAAAAATCAGTGATGCTGGAAGTCCAAAACCTAGCAGTTAATTACCGAGGAGTCTCAGCACTTCAGGGTGTGAGTTTCTCGATCGCACCAGGGCAACTTGTAGGTTTAATTGGCCCAAATGGCGCAGGAAAAAGTACCCTAGTCAAAGCGATGCTGGGATTAATTCCTATGAACAGCGGGTTTGTGAGATTTAATCAGCGCCCTCTAAAACAGCAACGGCAACAGGTAGCTTATATTCCACAGCGAAGTCAGATCGACTGGGATTATCCTGTTACTGTCTGGAATGTAGTGCTGATGGGTCGCACCTTCAATAGAGGGTTGTTTTCTGGTCTCAGTCGTCAATCTCAACAACTTGCTGAAAATGCTTTGCAACGAGTCGGGATGTGGGAACTTCGCCATCGTCAAATTGGCGAACTTTCAGGTGGACAGCAGCAACGGGTGTTTATTGCCCGTGCGATCGCCCAGCAAGCAGAGATATTTTTGTTTGATGAACCCTTAATTGGTATTGATAAAAAAACAGAAGCTTTGATTTTTGAGGTATTTTCTGATCTTAAAGCTGAGTGTAAAACATTATTAGTTAGTTCTCATCAATGGGGACAAGATTTAGCTAAATATGACAGATTATTATTATTAAATCAACAATTAGTTGCTGTCGGAGTTCCAAAAGAAGTAATGACGATAGAAAATATTCAACGTGCGTACGGGCAAAGCGCACATAATTCTGCTAAATCATCTCTTGAAACTTTATATTTTTGTTGAATCTCAACGTTAACTTGGAACAGAACAAAAATATTACCGCAAAATCAATCACATTGCAATTATAAAATTAATTATAAATTAATACTGATAAATTTTTAGATGCTTGTCCCGCGCCTTATAGCTATGGAAAATCAAAAACTTCTTCGTGATTGCCAGCCCCCAACAGAAGTTAATGGTGGTTAATTGTTAATTGATTATGCTTGATTGGTTACTTGAACCGCTCAATTATGAATTTATCCGTAATGCTATGATGATGGGCATTTTGGTAGGTATTCTTTGCCCGATTGTTGGCAGTTACCTGATCGTTCAACGGATGGCTCTTTTAGGGGATGTAATTGCCCATGCTGTTTTACCTGGTTTAGCGATCGCATTCTTTGTGGGTATTGATATTTTAATTGGAGCATTTATCTCTGGTATCTTTAGCACATTTGTAATTGCTTGGATTAAATCTCAATCTCGCGTCAAAGTTGATGCAGCAATGGCATTGACTTTTTCGAGTTTTTTTTCCTTGGGTATTACCCTCATTACTTTACTCAAAAGTAAGCTAGATTTAGAAAATTTGCTTTTTGGCGATATTTTAGGGGTGACAATTACAGATGTTTTACGAACTGCAGGAATTGTGGTGATTGTTTTAATATTTGTGAAAGTTTTTTATAAACAATTATTATTTTATACCTTTGATCCTCTAGGCGCTGAGGCAATGGGATTACCTGTAAATTACCTTCACTTAGGGCTAATGGCAGCAATTACTCTTACTATTGTTGCTAGTATGCAATCAGTGGGCGTTGTGTTAGTAATATCTCTCTTAGTTGGGCCAGGAATTACTGCTTATTTATTAGTTAAAGAACTGCATTTAATGATGATGTTAGGTGCGGTTATAGGAATAATTACAAGTATTAGTGGAGTATATAGCAGCTATTATTTAAATATTCCTTCTGGCCCAGCAATTGTATTATTTAGTTTTGGCTTATTTTTATTAGCAATTTTGTTTAGCCCATCACAAGGCATTTTAACTAGACCAACCTCATCACATTATTACGCCCAAGTTTTACGAAAGCTAAAAAATTTAATTTAGCTACATAGATATTACCACAAAAGGCAAGGCGACTCGATCACGGATAACCAATGACCAAGCCTAAATTTACTACCGATCAGGACAATTTGGTAGTAACTGATAAAATTTAACTGAATATTTTCATAAGAAAAAGTAGTTAATCAATTTTGTGATTCATCTGCCTGAGTTGGCATATCCTTATCTAACTGCTGAATAAAGGCTTCCAAAATTGCCTCTGGATTAGTGCTAGTAATTTGTAATTGTTCAGACATTTCTCGCGCTAAAGCAGGGTTTTGTTCCAGCATAAACAACAATTCATCTATCGAAAATTCTTGTGATTCTTCAGAAACTGAAGAAACCAATTCTGGAGTAGAGTCATCCCAAGGATCACGATTTTGATTAACATCTGTGGTCTTTTCTGCATTAACGTAGATTACTTGTGGTGAATCTAGCTCCACAGAGGTTGGTTGGAATTGTGCAGTTTCTTCAGAAACCAATTCTGAATTAGAGTCATCCCAAGGATCACGGTTTTGCTCAACATCTGTGGTCTTTTCTGTATTAACGTAGATTACTTGTGGTGAATCTAAATCCCCAGATGGTGCTTGTGATTGGGCAGTTTCTGGAGAAACCAATTCTGGATTAGAATCATTCCAAACATCTAAATTTTGATTAACATCTGTGGTCTTTTCTGCATCAACGTAGATTACTTGTGGTGAATCTAAATCCCCAGATGGTGGTTGTGATTGTGCGATTTCTGAGGAAACCCCTTCTGGGCTAGAGTCATTCCAAACATCTAAATTTTGCTCAACATCTATGGTCTTTTCTGCATCAACGTAGATTACCTGTGGTGAATCTAGCTCCACAGATGGTGTTTGTAATTGTTCAATTTCTGCTGAAAATAACTCTGGGCTAGAATCATTCCAATCATCTAGATTTTGCTCAAATGTCATCTCTTCTGCATCAACGTATACAACCTGTGGTGAATCTAGATCCCAGGTTTGGTCGGTTGAATCTTGTTGAGTGAGCAATTGCATTCCAATATCGTATGCCATTACTCCAATTTCCCCACAGCCAATCTCACCTAGCTGTACCATCCGTGCTGCTAATTCATTATTCGGAACAGAACTTGTCAGTAATCTATCACCGAAGCGGCGTAGCCAAGCGAACCATTGTTCTTGAGTAGTGCGATGTTCTAGCGCATCAAAAAATTTTAATAGCCGTTGCTGCTGCCAGCCATGAGCTACTCCTTCAATGAGTTGCATGAACAAATATTCATAATCTGCATCCTCCAACGCTGGAGGAGGTTCATTACGTAGCAATGACACTGTTGGTTTTTGGCTTGTGCCGCTACCAAACAAACTTTGAAACGCGTTTACTAAAGACTTCCAAATTCCTTGCAGCATTTTGCGCCCTTTGACCTAAGTATTTATGACCTATCCTACCGGAGTAAATGTAACGGTTAGGATCATGTAGGAGGATAACGTGGATGTGGTCGTAAATAATTGGTAGGGATAGGGAAGATCGGGAAGATGGGGAGGTTTAATAAATAATACTTCCTCATCGCCCTTACCTCTGTTACCGACAGGCGGGTGACCACACCCTTATAACTCTAAAATTCTGTAGTATCTGCTTCTCACTGCTGCTGTGAATTACGAACCTCTCCATCACAAGTACAGACCTCAAACTTTCGCGCAGTTGGTGGGACAAGAGGCGATCGCCACCACCTTGAGTAATGCTATTCGTCTACGTCGCATTGCTCCTGCTTATTTGTTTACAGGCGCTAGAGGCACTGGTAAAACTTCCAGCGCCCGAATTTTGGCAAAGTCTCTCAATTGTCTAGCTAGTGATGTTCCTACAGATAGCCCTTGTGGTAAATGTGAGGTATGTCGTGCGATCGCATCTGGTTCAGCACTAGACATCATCGAAATTGATGCCGCCAGTAACACAGGCGTAGATAATATCCGAGAACTGATCGAACGCGCCCAATTTGCGCCAGTGCAGTGTCGCCACAAAGTTTACATCATTGATGAAGTCCATATGCTCAGTACCGCAGCTTTTAATGCGTTGCTGAAGACATTGGAAGAACCGCCAGCCCACGTAGTCTTTGTATTAGCAACTACAGACCCACAACGAGTATTACCAACCATTATTTCTCGCTGTCAAAGATTTGATTTTCGCCGCATCCCCTTAGCTCCGATGGCGCAGCACTTAAGGAAAATTGCTGAAGCAGAAAATATCAATATTACAGATGAAGCAGTAACTTTAGTTGCCCAAATGGCTCAAGGCGGCTTGCGGGATGCAGAAAGTTTATTAGATCAGTTGAGTTTATTAGCTGGTCAGGTGACAGTAGAGAAAGTATGGGATTTAACTGGGGCAGTTCCAGAAAGAGATTTAATGGTATTAGTGCAAGCGATCGCAGCGAACAATGCTGAAACCGTACTCGATCGCGCTCGTAGCCTAATGGAAAGAGGTAGAGAACCTTTAGTAGTCTTACAAAATTTAGCAGGTTTCTATCGAGATTTACTCATAGCTAAAACTGCACCTAGTCGTGGCGATTTAGTTGCATTGACAGCCCAAACATGGCAACAGTTATGCCAAGAAGCTAAAAATTGGGATGCAAACAAAATTTTAGTTAGCCAAAAGCATCTCAAAGACAGCGAAGTTCAAATCAAAAATACTACTCAACCGCGTTTATGGTTAGAAGTAACACTATTGGGATTATTACCATCAGCAGTTACCTATCAAACATCTCATCAACCTATACCAACTAGCACCACACCCAAAATTGATGAAATTCGCAGCCAGACACCTGCAAAATCTCCATCACCAGCACCACAGCAAATATCTCCCCCGATTACTCCAGTAAACAATCCTTTACCTACTCCGATAGATTCAGAGCCAGTAAAAGAATTACCTACTCCAGAGCCAATTCCCTCTCCAGCAGCGAGTGTTTCATCCTCCCAAATAACTGATGTTAATTCACACTCGCTTACTCTCGAACAACTTTGGCAGGAGGTAATCGCCAATATACGGATGCCGGGCGCGCTAGCTTTTGTGCGCCAGCGGTGTAGATTGTTAGTATTTGAGAGCAATGTTGCCCGTATAGGTGTTGCTTCCCAGCCATTGTTAAATTTGGCACAAAGTAAATCTCAATACATTGAAGCTGCTTTTCAAACTGTCTGCCAACATCCGGTTAAGGTGCAATTCCAACTAGATCCTCGTACACAGTCAAAAACAGCTACTGTTCAAGAACCAGCCAGGGATTTACATCATGCAACTGAGCCAGTAGCAAGAAATAATGGAAATAATGATGCTACTCCAGCCAACAACCCATCGTCACAAGCTGCTAAAGCGATAATAGAGCCACCTAAGACGAACTCGTCATCAGCTATTACTCCGTCGCCAGTAACGCCTACTAATGAGTCAAAAACAGATGATGTTACTAAGGCAGCCCGTAGTTTAGCTAAATTTTTTGATGGGGAATTTGTGGAGATAGTGGAAGACATAGAGGTTAACAAACCTGCCAGATCTCAGCAATTACAAGCTGAAGATAATATAATTAATGCGGCTTTTCTAGATGAAGAATTAGAAGAGCCGCAAGAAGATGAGTATGAAGGCTTTTGATGTTTGGCAGCTACCTAATTAAGATTGCTCAGGAACATCTAACCAAACTTCTTCTGTACCTTGATGCACAGTTTTAACCCATTTTAGCCGTTTAGGTCTGATAGAAATACGAGCAGTAGTACCAGCTATCACTAGCCACCAGTGGAGCATATAAAGGCTGCCTCGTAACGTTTGCAGTACGGGAACAAAAAAGGTGGACATACCAGCTTCGTGTTTTTGGATGCGGCGCAAACCAATGAACATTCCCCAAAACGAGAGAGTTAAACCCATAGCACTTAAGGGAGTTAATAGTGGCAAACGATGCCGTGCGATCGCCATCACCAAATCTGGTACAGCAGCAGCCGGAAGGATGTACTGGATTAACATAAACGACCATAAATCCAGCGTTTTTAACAATCCCATTCGATTACTAGCAATTAAACGCCAGTAATCTAAATAGCGCTGGTATCCTCCTTCTGCCCAACGATTACGCTGATGCCACAATGCTAAAGCGGTTGTCACGCCTTCCTCTTGCACTGCTGGAACTTCCACAAACTCTATATCCCATTTATCAAGGTGTAAACGGATAGTTAAATCTAAATCATCTGTAATTGTTTCCTCATTCCAGCCACCACAGCTAGAGAGTGCTGCGCGTCGGACAAACTGACCATTACCCCGCAGTTCCCCAATTCCACCAATAGCAATACGCTGTTGCTGAAAATAACTATCAAGACCCATTTCTGCCATCTGTCCACGAGTCCAGAAATTAACAGACGAATTTGCTATAGCTTTACGCACCTGCACCGCACCCACCTGTTTTTTTTCAAAACACGGTAGCACCCGTCGCAAGAAATCTGGAGACACCTGAGCATCAGCATCAAACACTGCGAGAATTTCACCCTTCGTTAGAGGTAATACCTGATTAAGTGCGCCAGATTTACCGCCACTAGCACCAGCAGGACGGTGCATGATATGCAACTGGTCGTATTCTTTGGCTAACTTATCTAATAACTGTGGTGTTTTGTCAGTGCTGTGATCGTCAATTACCCAAAGTTCATAACGATCGGCTGGGTAGTCTTGGTTAGAGAGCATTCTCACTAAATTGCTAACCACGGCTTCTTCATTTTTCGCAGCGACTAGCAGTGACACATAAGGCAATTCTGCGGGTGTTTCTGAAGAATAAGGAGGAGGGATGAGGTGAGGACGAGCTAACAACACTCGCACTGCCTGAATTCCCAGTAGACAGGTTAGAGCAAGGATCAACCAGGAACCCCAATCAATTAAGTGCAGAGCGATCATTACGCTCCAAATCACTGTTAGCACTACAGCAGCTTTACGCCGCCGTCCTGCCACACCCTGAAAAAAGTCGCTTTCTAAATCGTCGGATAACAGAGAGTCGATAGGATCAAACTCGCTGTCATAATTTTTTTCTGGCCAGGAACTCTCCGGCATAGGTTACTTGATTCAACCACCAAATATTTATCAATACCCCTTCATAAGCTGGGGATCAGCTAACAACATACCGTACATCCGGTATTGTTGCACTTCCTTAGATGTTCAGTTCACCAATACTATGATGATTTCTCAGTTTATTAGCATCGTAGCGTGTCCAAATACCAACTCATTTAGCTTTCTACTTCAATAATCATAGGACTGAAGCAGAACTTCAGATAAATAGCAGCACCAACCACATACATTTGTACCCCCACCCCACATTATTAATCAGATCGTTAAAATGCGTAAGTCCTGCCATCAGATGCGTCAGAATGATATTGCTGACGGTTGAAGTTCATTTACGGAAATTGAGGAAGTTTGATCATGTCTATTGACCAACTCCAGCCAGCAGAGCAAGCATTAGTTGGAATATATGGGCCTTACTGCCAAGGCGCTAAACGCAATTTTTTACCACAAGCGATTAGTCTTTATCAAAAAGCTGCTCTAGAAGGTGTCCGAAGAATCGAAGGTGGAGATAGCATTCCCTTTATTGCTACTTGGTATGTTACTAAGTTACCAGCAGAACTTACTCGTTGTCGGTTACAGTTTGATGGCAATGCCGATCTCAGCTATGAAATCACTTTGGAAAATTCCAAGTTTATTAATTATTTGATTGATGTAATTACCAATTTTAAAACAAACAAATATATTGATTTTCCACAGGAATTTTACCGGAAATTACTTCGTATGGATGACTAAACATTGACAAACTTAAATATGAGGAGTGAGGGCATGGCAAAATCTGTGAAGTATTTGCTGGTTGGTTCGACAGAAGCTTACAGTGGTAAATCAGCCACTATTTTAGGCATTGCCCATCAGCTACAAGAAAAAGGAATTGCGATCGCCTACGGCAAACCCCTGGCAACTGATTTTGGCGAAAATCACAGCGACGCTATCGAAGAAGACGTGAAATTTATTTCACAAGTACTCAATTTGCCAGAAACTCATGTGCGATCGCCCCTTTTACCCTTAAATGAGGAAACAATTCAAAAACGCCTACGCCAAGAAGATCAAGTTGACTACTGCCAATCTCTAAAAAATTACCTCCAACAACCCAGTGGAGATTTAGTTTTATTAGAAGGAGCAGGGACGCTTTCTGAAGGCAGTTTGTTTGATTTATCTTTACTACAAGTGGCTCAAGTTGTTGACGCATCAATATTACTGGTGGCGCGTTTTCACCCAGTAACATTAGTAGATGCTTTATTGTCAGCAAAACAGCGACTTGGTAAATACTTGCTGGGTGTCTTAATTAATGATATTCCAGCAGATCAAATAGATAACGTTGATACATTGGTGCGACCTTTTTTAGAACGCAATGGCATTTCTGTGTTAGGAATGTTGCCCCGTAGCTCTTTGTTGCGGAGTGTCAGCGTTAGCAACCTGGTACATCAGCTACAAGCCCAAGTTCTCTGCCGCCCTGACCGTCTAGATTTGATGGTAGAAAGCTTGACAATTGGGGCGATGAATGTTAACTCAGCCCTAGAGTATTTCCGCAAAGGTAACAATATGGCGGTAGTTACAGGAGGCGATCGCACAGATATTCAACTCGCAGCTTTAGAGACATCAACTCAATGTTTAATCCTCACAGGTCATATACCACCACAATCATTTATTATTAGTCGTGCTGAAGATTTAGAAATACCAATTCTTTCGGTGGATCTAGATACACTAACTACAGTCGAAATTGTTGACCGCGCCTTTGGTCAAGTACGTCTGCATGAACCAATTAAGGTACAGTTTATCCGTCAGTTAATGGCAACTCATTTTGACATTAATCGGTTAATGACGCAGGTAGGTTTAGACTAAATCAATGATCAATTATCAGTTACCAGTGAGCCATTATCACCTTGGTTGCTGATCACTGTTAACTGATAACAGTCCTCAGTTTTTAGCCATCAGTCAAGTTATTCTTATGTTTTCTGATCGCACAATTAAAAGTATTTACACCGATGGAGCTTGCTCTGGCAACCCTGGCCCTGGAGGTTGGGGAGTTGTTGTTTATTACAGCGATAACTGTGTAGCTGAAATGGGCGATGGTGAACCAGCTACCACAAATAATCGGATGGAAATGCTGGCGGCGATCGCGGCTTTAAAATCCATCACCAAATCTGAACAAACAGAACCAATCACCCTCTACACAGATAGCGAATACGTCCTTAAAGGCATTACCCAATGGGTTAAAGGTTGGAAGAAAAAAGGCTGGAAAACTTCTCAAGGTAAAGCAGTTCTCAATCAAGATATTTGGGAAATCCTCGATCAATTGAACTCTGATATACAAAAACAAGGAACGCCTCTAAATTGGCAGTATGTCAGAGGTCACGCTGGTAACGTTGGTAATGAACGCTGTGATGCGATCGCTCGTGGTTTTGCCATAGGTAAACCCCCATTACTTAAACAGTTAACAGACAATCACTCATTTGGTTCACAGGAAACCGATGGCAGTAGTAACAAAACGATACAATCTACTTGCTTATCCTCAGACCTCCCTACATTGGATTTTGTCATGGTGGATTCTACGACCTCATTATCTGGTGATACCCTCGACAACTTACCCCGCGAGGCACGGGTAGCTCAACTCCATAACCTGATTGAAACTTTGCGGATTGCTGACGAAGTTGCAGATCAAGGCTATTTGATCACAAGTTCAGAATTAGCTGATCTGATGGACGTTAACGCCAGTGCAGTCACCAGTCGTGGAGACGAATGGCGCTGGCGCAACTGGATTGTTTCACGGGTACGCCGCGAGGGTAATCAAATTCTCTGGCAGTTAGAACGTTGGGATAAAACTAACTCTGAATCTGAGCATAACTCCGACCTCGCCACTGGGTAGGTGTACTAAAAGTTGAAATACAAATTCTCAAAAATGCTAAAGGATCTGCCAGAGGCGAAAGACAAAAAGCAAGCATACAAAGGTAAAAGGGAAATTCTTGACTTTTTACCTTTGGCTCTTGACTAACTGGTTGGGAAAAGTCATAAGATTGAGCGATCGCCAATAGCAAAGCTACACGAATTGTTAATAAAAACAAATTCAAGCCCGCAGCTATCACAACTGGTGCTATCCAACTACCCATTAATAACCAGCTAGACAACAACACAAATGCGGGTATTGGTAAACCCTGAACACTCAGCAGCAACCACAAATCCCCCCATAATTGACCAGGATTAGAGGCATCTTTGAGATCGAGCGATCGCCCCCACTCTTTCCAAGTTTCAACCGCGCCCTCATACATCCGCACCTTAATTACCTTAGCGCCATCCAGAAAGCCCACCTTAAACCCAGCAGCAGCAGCATTACGCGCCAGGGTTACGTCATCACAAAAAGAAGAACTAGCACTTTTGTAGCCCCCCAATTGCTCTAAAACAGTTCGGCGGCATAAAAAACACTGTCCATTTGCCATTACCCGTTCCGAAGTCTGAGTAGTATCACCCGTCGGGCCAAACCGATACACTAGCGTTAGTAACAATGCTGGCTGCAACCACCATTCCCCAGGATATTTCAGGATAAATCGTGGTGACAAAGAAACCAGATCATAACCTTCAGCCTCAGCCACCTTCAGCAAACCAGCAACTAAACCAACGCTAGGTTGTGTATCAGCATCAATTCCCAAAACCCACTTACTTTGCTCAGAACTAGCTAAAAAGCCGTTATGCAATGCCCAAGGACGACCCACCCAACCAACAGGTAGTGGGTCATCAGTAATTAGTCGGATGCGGGAATCATTTCCCTGTGCAGCTTTGACTAGCTCTCGTGTTCCGTCCTGAGAATTACTATCTACAA
Source organism: Oculatellaceae cyanobacterium (assembly GCA_036702875.1). GTDB lineage: Bacteria > Cyanobacteriota > Cyanobacteriia > Cyanobacteriales > PCC-9333 > Crinalium. The sequence goes on from DATNQB010000089.1 coordinate 51,407, forward strand.
TAATAATTTCTCGAACATCCCCACCTTGCTCACTTAACCCAGCTAAACATGGATTAATACGTTCAGCTTCATTGAGAGTGGGAACAACCACACTCACAGCACCCAACATTTCTGGTGTTGGCTGCTGTGGTTCTATAGGTGGATACCGACTTGGGCCTTTAGATAAACGTGAAAGTAGAATTAAGGCTGCTGGTATTTGGATAATTAGCAGCCCTAGTGCAATAGCACCCTTAAGAGTCAAGACATCAAAGCTCATACGCAGTTGCTTTTATTGGGAGTAACTTTTAATTACTCCTCACCCCTCACTATTACTTAACTGCCACTTTCACCGATGCCACCGAAATTTCAGTTGTGATGCTAGGTGCTGTAGCTACCATCTCTGCTGAAGCAGGCTTTGCCATCCACCACAGCGCGATCGCAGGTAAAACGCCCAAAAGTAAGCCTAAACCAATCGGAACCCAGATCCCAGCCGCGATGCTCATAATTGCTGCAAAAGCAAAGTTACTCAGGTAAACAGCTAAGGGTAAACCTAACTGCGAGCGCTCCACTACAAGTTGCTGCTTACGCCAAAAAACTGCTGCAACACTCATAAACAATGCTCCAGTTCCCATCCAACCAGCAAAATTTTGGTAAGGCATACCAAAAAAAGCACCTGGTTGTTGCCATTCCCAAAAGGGAAACGCCGTTTGACTCATCGCGGGATCAAGTACAAAATCCCATGATGTTAGCAGCAGCGCACCTAAAGCGATCGCACTAATACTACGAATCAAGTTAGGTTTGCCTGTTTCTAAACCAGCTTTAGCAATTAGATAAGACACAAACCCTAAATAAAACCAAGATAAAGGAATTGTAAATGGTACTAAACCCCCAATCTTGTACCCTAAGCCGCTTAGATAACCGTAGTGACCAAAAGGAAAGCCCCTACTGGTTCCCAGTAATTCACTCCCTAAAGAGAGAAATACTGCTGGTAGCATAAAACTTAACCAGTTCCGTAACCCTAGAGTCCGGTAAGCATAAATCGCCGTTGCCGTAGCTCCTAAAATAATATAAACTACACCTCCCCCGGCCATACTCCACTGGAATACTGTCTGACCAAAGCTTGGTAAGTTCAAAATTAATTCTGGATTGGGCAATACCAGTAACAGCCCCGCCAGTCCAAATGCCATTGACACGATATGACCAATCAGACAGAAGCGCTCAATATTGATAAGTTGCTTCATTAAAACCTCCATACACAGGGGAAACAAGCGGGAGTCGCTACGAAAAACGGTGTTACCCTGCTACTTTTTGCTGACTCCCAAGAAAACGACAGCATGGCACATTTCTTAATAGTTTACAAATGTTTATAATAAATCAATTTCGACTACAGCAATTTTTAGAATAATTTTCCGCCAAGAACCCCAAAAAGCAATCTCACGGGTATAATTTATATAGGAAATGATAATTTTACAGAGATTGAGCCGAAATGCTTGAGCTTTGTTAATTCATACTTAGTATCTTCCTCATCAAGAGCTTAACTAATTAAGTTCCTGAAAAAATCAGCAAATTAGTCTAGAATACCTTCAAATTAGGGTGTTGAGTCGCTTTCACTTCAAAAATCTGACTAAATTGCTAGCTTGCTACCACTCTTAATTCAAAATTAATATTATTTGGTAAGTTAAATAACAACCCAAGATTTAGTAATATAATTTACTGAATTAAACTTTCCTGCTCTAAAAAAATGCTTTTGCTATCTAGGGTGTAATCACCACCTACTAAAAATATCCCGAAACTAGCACTAGCTTAGTTGCTCAATTCCCAATTAAATCGCCGATTTATTATCTGAGTTAAGTTATGATGAAGTAGTTTAGGGATAAAAATCAAACATCTGATGAACAAGATTTCTGGCAAGATCTAAATTTGCTGAAATCTTAAGTTGAATTAATAACATTAACAAACTGATGGTTTTAAGCAAAACTTCAGTACTGTGTTGAACATTCAAACAAGATTTTAAATATGCCTCTACTGGATCATTAGATTCATTAGATTGGTAAAACCAATATTGATACTCCAGAAAGAGTACGAAAACCAAGTTTTTTGATAAGATTTGTTAAAACTACCTAGATTTTAGGGTTTAAAACCTTAAAAACGATTTAGTTGATGAGGAGTGAAATAGGAAAAGTATGAGAAAAGACAAGCGTCAAAGCGTTAATAAGCAAATCTATAAGAAACCTACATCTTACCTCTTAATTAGCTCACTTTTAAGCAGTGGAATTTTATATAGCACTGCCAGCGTAGCTAATTCAGACCCAATTGAGCCAACTAAGTTAGCAAACTCATTGCCAGAAAAGCTGGCGGTTGAATCAAATAAGTCTGATTTGTTGGCGATCGCGGCATCCAACACTACCGCTAACCAGTTGCGTTTAGGCATTCCAACTACAGAAATATCAGCATCAAATTTAGGAAACCCAGAGGTTAAAGAATATAAAGCAGATACCGTTAACACAGCTAAGTTAAATCCTGTTAGCAACCAGCTTTCTAAAAATATAGTTGTTTCAGCAATTCCTGAACCCTCGGTTAGTCAGCCGAGCCAGGTTGCTGTAACTAATACTTCCAACGCTCCCACAACCACGTTAACAACTGAAGCACAGCCTGCAAATATTTCCGCGCCAGAAACCCTAGCCACTAATGCTAGTTCCTTAAAGTTAAATGCTGACGCAGTTCCAGAAGTTGCACAACCCGATCCCCAACTAGCTCAAGCACTGTCATTTCCTGACGTACAAGGACACTGGGCGCAAACCTTTATCACAGCATTAGCCTCGCGGGAGATTATTGTTGGGTTTCCAGATGGCACATTCAGACCAGATGCGCCTGTAACCCGCGCCCAGTTTGCCGCCATGATTAACAAGGCATTTAACAGAGCGCCAATTCGTCAAGCTGCCAACTTTGTGGATGTACCCGCAAATTACTGGGGATATGATGCGATTCAAAAAGCTTACACTACAGGCTTTTTGGCAGGTTATCCCAACAATCAGTTTGCACCAAATCAAAATATTCCCCGCGCCCAAGTGCTAGTGTCATTGGCGAATGGCTTAAATCTCGCCCAGACAACAGATACGATCACTTTTCAGGATGCTTCAGATATTCCAGCTTATGCCCGTAGCAGTATCGCTGCTGCGACTGCTAACCGCTTGGTAGTAAATTACCCCAATGTCAATGTCCTCAATCCCAACCAGGTAGCGACACGGGCAGATGTCGCGGCGTTTATTTATCAAGCATTAGTTAGTGCTGGGCAAGTCCCACCGTTAGCCGCCGCAGATCTCGGTACCCAATATATTGTTGGCTATCAACCTCCTGTTGCGACAACCCCAACCCCAACTCCAACTCCTGTAGCAGAAATACCAGCAGGTGAACTGCAAGATTTACAGACTCGTATTGCCAATCTGCAAGATATCAGGTTTAGACAAATCTACCTGAGTAGTCCCTCATCGGCCGGTGGTTCACCTTCAGGATTCGGTCTTGATTTTGGTGATGCCTTCATTGGAGGTAGCTTTGTAGAGAGAACCCGCTTTACTAATAGTTCTGATGGTGGTCTCTCTCTAGGTTTTGGTTTGGGAGATGCAGCCAGATACTTAGGCTTAGAAATACTTCCTACGATTAGTAGCCTCGCAGGAGATGATGCTTTTCAAGCAGGAAGTGTAGACTTTAAAGTACACCGCTTGCTAGGGCCTGATTTATCCATTGCTGGTGGGGTAGAAAACTTAGTTCAGTTTGGCGATCAAGATATTGATCCTAGTGGTTACGGCGTTATTAGCAAGGTTTTTAGACTGCGTCCAAGCGTAGCTAGTCCGCTTAGTCGCCTTTATACCTCAATCGGCGCAGGTGGGGGTCGTTTCCGTTCTGAAGATGACATCCTCAATGGAAACGATAATATTAATGTCTTCGGTACTGTAGGTCTGCGAGTACTTGAACCTGTATCAGCGTTTGCTGACTGGACAGGTCAAGATTTAAACGTGGGAGTGTCTTTATTACCATTTAGGCAAATTCCTCTAGTAATTACACCTTCTTTGCAGGATGTTACTGGTACTGCTGGAGATGGTAGTCGGTTTGCATTGAGTTTGGGCTACTCATTGTCTTTCTAGGGCAATTGTTTGTTTCTTAGTCCTGTAATTTGTTGGATATATGAACATTAAATCTTTTTCTACCAATTTTCGTGCTGGTTGTGTAGGTTTAACTACCGCACTAATGCTATTAGGTTTAACCTCAACTTACGCACAAGCAGATGAAGTCCAAAGCAACGGCTCTACGAAAGTCACCCCTTTGATTCCAGCGCGAGCCCTGTTTGGACAAATAACAGCAGCTTTAGCACGAACAGGTGGGCAGAATGCCGCTCTGATAGCAGCTATCCAATCTAGGAACACAGATGCTATAATCACTGCTTTGGTCGCCCAGGGTATAAATGTTGACAGGGCTACCAGAATAGCCGCAGTTATAGCTACTTTGACACCCAGCGACATTATCAATCTCTTATCAAGAATACAAAACCGTCAAGGCGCTTTACCCGCTTCCAGCCAAGGTATTCCTGTTGCTGGCTCATTGTCAAACCTTGGGTTATCAACATCTAGGGGAACCTTAGTAGCCTCGTCTGAGCCTATACTTCTAGCTCAGGCTTCAGGATCATCTGTAGATAGTGAAGCTGCTGTTGCCGAGCTTTATAACACATTTAGTCAAGCATTTGTTGCTGGAGGTAATAGCGCTAGCGACGCTCAAAAAAATGCTTCTAACTTGCTAGTTGCTTTAACTACCGTAAAGTATGCGATTACACCAAACGGTTCGGTTGATATAAGGCAAGTAAATCAGTTAGCAAGGTTAATCCAATCTCCGATCGCAGTTTTACCAGGTATGCTAACAGCAACTAGGAATAACCCATCGGTAGAAACATTTCGCCAAATTCAAGCTACGGTCAATGTTTTAGAACCGATGGCGCTTTTAGTACAAGCTGTTAATCAGGCAATCTAAGAATGTTGAACTATGCTAGTGGTATTTTCTACTGCTGGTAACATTTGAAGTTGAAAATACTCAGACTTGGAATAATCATTACTCCAAGTCTGGTTTTTTATTATTGAGTACAAAAAGACTAAGTAGACCTCGGTTTTTTTAACCGTTTTTTGGCAAGATGTACTTAGTAGCGTGTATCTGACTAACCAAATAAATTCCCCAATACCTGCACTCAGGGTAAAGCTGGGGTAAGGTTTCCAAAGACTTTTGTAAAAAGTCTAATGATTTTACTTTTTGCCCATAGCGTAGCGCAGCCACTATACACAGAAAGTAGTTAAAATATTGGCAGCTATATTCAGTGCTATAACTCTTGAAAGGTAGTAACCTGGATAGAAATGCTAACCAAGAGCTTACCTGCGCTACTGGTAAGATTATGCCTGTACCAAAAATGACTTCCCGCACTAGCCAGAATACCAACAGTGTCATCCGCTCGATTCAATATCGCGATTTGGAAGCTATTGAACAGCTATATCCTGAGACGGAGGTAGCGGATAGTTCTTCTGTTGATCTGGGTCAGCAGCTACAACGAGTGCGTCGGTGGTATGGCCCATTAAAGTTTTTTAGCTTGTTTCCCAATCCTTGCCAATATGAGTTCTGTGTTTATGTTGCTGAACAAAATCAGCAGATGCGGGGGATGATTCAGGTTTCTCCTTTTAACCGCACACGCAGCACTTGGCGGGTTGAAAGGGTATTGGTAGCAAAAGATCAAGAACCAGGCAGCGCGAAGGGAAATGGAGATATTGGCTCTCAGTTGCTGCGTCACTGCTTTGAGAAGATTTTAGAGGCAAGCACTTGGTTGTTGGAAGTGAATGTTCATAACCACTCAACTTTGGCACTTTATCGGCAGAATGGATTTCAACCACTAGCACAGCTAACATATTGGGCGATCGCACCAGAGTCATTACAAGAATTATCCCAGCGTGAACCAGATTTGCCCAACCTATTGCCAGTAAGTAACGCTGATGCCCAGCTACTTTATCAACTTGATACCGTAGCAATGCCGCCTTTGTTACGTCAAGTGTTTGACCGCCAGATCCAAGACTTTAAAAGTAGCGTTGTTAGTTCTTTGTTCACGGGTGTTAAGCAGTGGCTGAAACACAATAAAAGCGTCAGTGGCTATGTTTTTGAACCACAACGCAAAGCAGCAATTGGTTATTTTAATTTAAAACTAAGTCGGGATGGTTCTCAAGCGCACCAGGCTCAATTAACAGTGCATCCTGCATATACCTGGCTGTACCCAGAGTTATTGTCTCAAATGGCAAAGGTTACACAAGATTATCCCTCCCAATCTTTGCATCTAGCTTCAGCAGATTATCAACCAGAACGGGAAGAATACTTGGAACAGATAGGCGCAGAGCGAATTGAACATACGCTGCTGATGTCTCGTTCAGTCTGGCATAAAATCCGAGAAACTAAGTTAAAACCTTCTGAAGGTCTGGAATTGGTTCTTCAAAGTCTGCAACCTGCTCGTCAACCTGTACCTAGTCGAATAGAATTGATTAACCAGATTCCAATACCTTCTCAAACTCCTAAGACTGATGTATCTATTCCCCTTGCGGCAACTGCAAATCCGCCTGAAGATGTAGTGCAGCCGCCAGAGGTTACTGATGTTCAGCAAAATAATCATCAATCCTAAATTCTGGTTGGGTTTTTTGCGTCAACCCAACATACTAGACATAGCAAGTAAAATAAAAAGCTAACCGCTAATAGCTAAGTGCTAACTGCTATATATAAGTAACTTTTAATTTTACCCACATACTTAACTGCTTTCAAATTGATGTCTAAAATATCGGCGCTAGGGTTAGATGTTGGTAGTAAACGTATTGGAGTCGCTGGCTGTGATGGCACTGGTTTAATTGCTACAGGTTTGACGACAATTGAACATACTTCCTTTGACAGAGATGTAGAGCAATTGCGATCGCTAGTAGAGGAGCGACAGGTGCAGGTGCTTGTTGTGGGATTACCTTATTCGATGGATGGAACAATAGGCTTCCAAGCCAAGAAAGTACAGAAATTTGCTAACAAACTTGCAGCAGCACTCCAGCTACCGCTAGATTATGTAGATGAGCGCTTGACTTCAGTTCATGCAGAACAGCTAATTAAGGCAGAAAAGCGATCGCCCTCTCGCAACAAAGGCTTGATTGATCGCAAAGCGGCGGCTTTAATTTTGCAACAATGGTTAGATGATCGCCGCGCCAATATGAAAAAACAATTAGCCCAATCATCCAATTTATTGCCTGAACAGGTTTAATCTCAGTTTGGTTGATTATATTGTCTTAAAAATTGGGAGGGGGAGGAGAGAGGAGAGAGGGGTTAAGAACTGAAATTAACCGAAGATATAGAGCGTTTGCTAGGTTGAGATCACAAACGGTTGAATTTCACTATAAATCCACTTGCGCTCAAATCTTTCAGCAATAAACGGTCGCACTTTAAATTTAGGTGGACATCCATCTAAGACATCAATGCGTAAAAATGAATAAGGTCGCCTCTTTTGCTTACCCTGACCATTGCGACCGATAAATAATTTTGAACTTGCGACTGTCCGAGTTTTTCCTCCATACTCTCTAAAAGTTTCCATTAAGTCTGATCCTTCACTTCGCTGGCGACGGAGACTGTAACCACTACCACCGCACACAATCCAGTTAATATGAGAGTCGGCGTGTCCCGTATTACCTGTTTGCAAATACTCTAAGCAGTGAGCATGACCATTTAACACTAAATCAACTACCGCACGCCCCTGAGTTAAATTTCCAACTGCATCCGCAACAGCATCAAGTACCGCGCGTAGACGCTGACGAACTGCTAAAGTTTGCGCTTGGTTCCACTTTGTCGCCTCAGTTACGTATGGTGGATGGTGAAAATAAATCACACGCCCACGTACTTCTTTAGTATTCCAAGATGCAATCAGCCTTTCTCTGAGCCAATCAAGTTGCTCGTGATCAATTACAATCGTTTGATCAACTTGCAGTTGTTTATCAATATCAAGCAAGGATTCTTCTATCTGCTGTAACTTAGTACGTAAATCATCTAAATGTTCAGCTTCATCTGGCTGATTTGGGTTCAAAGTAGCAGCAGTTGCCATAATTTCTTGTTTTTGCTGCTCTAACTCCTCTCGCTGATTTGCAAGTAGGCGACGGTAAGCGGCTCCCTCTTGCCCCACAGGAACTGGTATTGGATCATTGAAAGTATTAGAGTCGAGAGCAAAAAAGTCAATCCCGCCATAACGGAATGTGTAATAACGATTAGGTAGGCGAGTAAATTGTCCAGGTTGATAACGCAAGCAGTAACCTGTTTCAGTCAAAGCCGCGTAATGACGATCTAAATGCTGTGCTAACTCTGCTTGTGAATTAAATCTTTTTAGGTAGTCTATAAATGCTTGGGCATAAGCATTGCCTTGAAATGAGCCATGCCAAGCAACATCTATATCTAAAACTGATTGCAATAACCGCCGAACTGGTTTGGTGGTTTGTGCAATCAGACCAAAGATTAACGGCAAATCATAATAATCATGGTTCCCTGGAACTGGTAGAAAAGGCAGATTAAAAGTCATCTGGTTATAGGCAATCCGCTCAGGATGTTCACCGCCTAAAATAAGCTCTTTATAGGGTTCGATAAAGTTTTTTTTGTAGTATTCGCTAGAACCAACTAAATAAATAACATCGCCCGTATGTAATACAAAACGGCAGCTATCTCGGTGAAGAAGCATTTGTTGTGCAATTTGTCGTTGCGGGTTAAGACCTCGATGAGATCCTGAACCGCTATCACCTACAACTAAAAACGAGAACTCTGAACTATCAAGACAGCCATCATCTAAAACCATTCGGGTTTGATCAATTCCCCGCTCAACTAGGGATGGATCTTGCCACCGTACCCGTTCTTTCATCTTGCGAATTTTTACAGATATCGGTGGATCAGAGACAAATTTCATAGTCATTTAACAGCAGGTATTACTAATTTTAAAGCTTGACAAATTGCTTGCTGTTGTTCAGCGTCATAGCCCCAACGTTCTAAAAAAGATTTGTAACTACCTTCTTTATTAGTTACTGTTTCTAATAGATTCTGGGAATGTTGATATATTGCAGGAACTTGGAGCAATTCTATAAGATTAGTTGTCCGTCGGGTTACTCTTTCTGAACTTGCAACCATCTCTGGGTTGTTGTTGCGACGATGGGCAACTGTGCTGGCAGCAGACATGGCTAAATTTTTCACCAATAAATCTGCGATGATTTCTGAATTTGTTTTTAATGCTTGAATAACTGCTGGTGAGGGGCTATCTGGTAAAGAACTGTCAGATGTTAGATAGCTAACAAAAAAACCTCTAGAACCAAAATCGGTTTTAAATAAATCTGCGAGATAGACTGCTATTTCTTCTTCTGATAGTTCACCCGCTTCTATCTGAGATATTAATGACTGAGTAAGTTCAATTGCTTGTTCAAATGATACTTTTTCTGGAACTTTTAAGTTAGAATTTTGCATAATTGTTTTCAATTTTAATTAGTTAAGTTTTCTGATAATTTTGCATTATTGCAATATTTATTACCCACCTGGCATAGCTAGCAAACGCCATGTCCCTTGAATTTTACCAAAGACAGCTTGGTATTCTGAGGGAGAGTAAACAAAGCGATTGTAAACATATCCTTTGCGACCCTGGGGTAAAATAACGGGTGTCCAATTATTAATAGGATTATTGCTTTCGCCGAAGGTGGTTTGTGCTACCTGTTGAGCTTTGATTTGATGATCGACCTCTACAACTTCGTTAGATAGTAAGGCGACAACTGCGCTATTTTTTTGCGGTTGCGATCGCACAGACACATTTTTGCCTATAACTACTACGCGGCTGATAGAACTCAACCCACTTGGATCTAATGCTGAACTATTGGATTGACTATTTAACTGTTTTGTGATATTGTTACAACTCCATAGCTGAGATTCTGGATCTAACTCTGGGTAACTCAAATTAACTTCTGCGGTACAACCAACTGCGATCGCCTTTTCTAAAGTTAACCAAAACGCAGATTCTCGGTTTTCCAGCTTAAGATCTCCAATAGCTGTTTCTCCATAACCAATAGCAATTTTATCTGATGGTAGGATTGTTCGGATAAAGTTCATATCCTTAAGCTTGGTTGCATACCGCAAGCGTTGACGAAATCGAGCGAAATCACTTCCAGGTTTAACTTTGTCTACTAAAGTAAAACGCTGATGGGGAAAATCATCAAGTTTTGTTGAAACTAAAGCTGCTGTTTTCAGCTTCATTTCCCTTGGCTTTGTCACAGATACAGTTTGATCGCTGATATTTGTAAACACAGCAGGTGGATTTTCTGCTGATGTGGCAGTCGATGACAGAGAATCAAGTAAGGAAGTTGATGCCTGCGTTTTTGCAGGGAAATTGTGTAATACTGCTATACTTGCTCCTGCAACTGAGGAAATAGCGATCGCTGCGGCAAGCAGCAATTGAAAATTTTTCATACTGAACTGTGCTGTGACAACCTTTTGTTAACTTTAACTGTTAACTTCAAGTGTCACGCACAGTTTTCAGAAAATTAAATCAAACCTAAGAAAATAATTTAATTTAGCGGTTATACTCCCAAAGGTTGTTGACTTCTACTTTTCTTCTACATACATTGGCGGTTCAATTGCAAAATTATCGATCCGCCCTGACTCATCTATCACATAACCAGCAGTGGTGTCTAAGTCAGTACCGTCTTCTTGATGTTTTGCTGCTTCGAGTTGCTCAACGTTTTGGTCTACATCCACATTAGAAGGAATCTCTTCATCTGGAGCATTAACGGCTATAGTTTGAGCTAACTGTACTCCAAAGTGACTGTTCCCAGGCGCACCTCTTCCAGGTTCAGCTTCCGATGGATCTTCTGGAAGGATAGGGTTTTGCTCTTCGCTCATGAATTTTTCTCCAATTGCTTTAGTAGTGAATTGTGATCTGTAGTTGCCTCTGACAGAGGTACAGAAACTTAATGCTAAAATTTGTGTGTTTCTACGAAAATATCGTAATTAGTAAACAGATTTACTCTTTCGCGGGTATTAAATTGTTTATAGCTAAGGAATAGATGGCATTTATAAAAAAGCGTAGGCGCTCTGCGCCGTAACGCAGCCTAAGCTGGCGGCTGACTGCTAGATATTCATAATTCGCTAGAATGGGGCAATTAAGTATAAATATCTAAATGATTGATTTCAATACCATTTGTGAATTCTCTCGTAACCACTGCGTTGCCATTTGTGCATTTTTGGTTCCAGCTAACTTGCTGGCGACGATCGCGACAATCATCTTAACAGCCCTTTGTCGCCCAGCAGCCCAGGTACGCCGAGTTGCTGGGATTGGCAACATTATTGCAGGTGTAATGATTTTTCATGTACTCACGTGGTTTATGGTTGGGGTGGTGATGGCTCCCACCTACGTGCTATTTATCTTGGCGAGTACCTGTTTGAGCGTTAATTGCTGGGCGATCGCACATCCATCTAGTATGGTGAGATTAATTAGAGGATTGTTAGCTTTCGTTGGGTATAACAAGCAACAATTGGCAAGCAATGAATAGTAACGGGTGCAAACTGTCAATCAGCTATTTTTGATTGAAGGAGCGATTGCAAGGTTATACGCGCCTGTTTGCATTGCTTTAATATCACTAGCTAACCAGGGACGAGGAAACTGGCAATTATGAGCAATTAGCAATCCCCATAACCTGCGCTGATTGATAATTGGCACCACTAAGTTAGCGCGAATTTTCATAGTTCGCAATAAATCTCGGTGACAAGGTTGAAGCGGTTCTACTTCAATATCAGCGATCGCACGCCACCGTCCAGCTTCGTATAGTGCTGCATATTCACTATTAAAACATTCATCCGGGCCAGTAGATCCCAGAATTGAAAACTTACTATTACTTAAGGATTCAAATGTAACCCGTCCTGACCACGGGCGATAAAAGTAATACAACACTACACGATCAACCTGAAGTAATTCTCTTAGCTCGTCGGTAGTTTTCTGAACTAATGTATCACGAGCAAGAGTATCACTTAGACGATCGAGAATTTTCTTCAAGCCCAGGTCAGACATCCGATCGAGTTTAATAACCGTTTACATCTCAGGCTTAGTGCTAGGCGTAAGTGACTACTGCCTTTAACAAGCCTTCAAATAACTTCATTCCATCTGTGCCACCTAACACAGGATCAACAGCACGTTCTGGGTGTGGCATCATACCCAGCACATTTCCTTGGCGATTGCAAATTCCGGCAATACTATTTACAGAACCATTAGGATTATCGCCTACATAGCTGAACAGAATTTGATTGTTTGCTTGTAAGGCTGCCAAAGTTTCAGAATCAGCATGATAGCACCCTTCACCATGAGCAATTGGTAAGGTGATTACTTCTCCGGCTTGGTAAGCTTGCGTCCAAGGAAGGTTTGTGTGTTCAACTTTAACGGGAACGCGATCGCAAATGAAGTGTAAATCGCGATTGCGTACTAGCGCCCCTGGCAATAGCCCCGCCTCTGTCAACACTTGGAAGCCGTTACAGATTCCCAAAACGTATTTACCTTGGTTGGCGTGTTCCACAACTTGCTGCATCACAGGAGAAAATCGCGCGATCGCACCACATCTAAGATAATCTCCGTAGCTAAAGCCACCTGGAATCACTACTACATCAATATCAGAAATATCTGTTTCCTCATGCCAAACCATGCGAGTTGGCAGACTGAGCAAATCACGGGTAACATAGGCGACATCGTGATCGCAATTTGAACCAGGAAAAACTACAACTCCAAATTTCACTAATTAGCCCCCACCATTGCCGCCACTTCTACCAAATCAAACCGATAATTTTCGATTACCGGATTGGCTAACAACTGATCGCAGATTTTATCGAGCTGTTCTTTTGCTGATTTTTCATTATCCGCAGTTAACATCAACTCTACATACTTGCCAATTCTTACCTGTTCCACATTCTCATATCCCATGTGGCTTAGTCCAGACTGTACCGCAGTACCAGCAGGGTCTAAAACAGAGGGACGGAGGGTAACATAGATCCGAGCTTGATATTTGCGATTCACCTAGATCCCCTAATTTTTCACAGATGGCGCTTTTAAAATCCCATTATATATATAAGTATTGTAAAACTTGACCGAATGTAGTTTGCTGCCCTTAACTTTTATTCAAGTGTTTTAATGGAGAAACAGTTAGAGATTTTGGCAATCCGCGTCAGAATAAGATTTAAAGATAGTTGCCATGAAAGCCCAACGCACCCGCAGTCAAGACCGGATTTTGAACTTATTAAAGACGCTAAATCGCAGTGTCTCGGCTCAAGATATCTATATAGAACTTCGCCATCATAATCAGGGTATGGGTTTGGCAACTGTTTACCGCTCACTGGAAGCTTTAAAACTTGAAGGTGTCATACAGGTGCGTACTTTAGCTAGTGGCGAATCTTTGTATAGTTGTGTACAACAAGATAAACACCACCTGACTTGTTTACAATGTGGAGCATCTATTGGAATTGATGAATGTCCAGTGCATCAACTCGAAACCGAGCTACAAAAATCTCACTCCTTTAAAATTTATTATCACACATTAGAATTTTTTGGTTTGTGCGATCGCTGTGTACCTGAAATTAGTTGTTAAAACACGCCAATTACTTCAATAGCAACACATCTATCACAAATGAGATTTTAGTTAAAAATTAAATTTAGGCAATAGGTTGTAATTTTTATTCTATATGCCTAGTTAATATACTGTTGAAGATTGTGTTAATTATTGGCAGTTATGGTATAGGAGATGAATCTGTACAGCTTCCTTCAGTCATTAGGCATTGCCAACCCCAGTGGTACTGGTTGGCTGGCAGTCGTTTTTACCTTTATTTTGGCTTGGGTAGTAACCTACCGTTTTATTCCCCAAGTCCGCACTTTTGCTTTACGAGTTGGCTGGGCAGATCAACCTAACGCCCGACGGTTGAACCGAGAACCCTTACCTAACGCTGGCGGACTGGCAATTTATGCTGGTGTCATAGCTGCACTGATCTTAGCTACGTTCTTAAGACCGATAGTTATTGAAGCGGTATTGGCTCAAGTTCTAACTATTCTTCTAGGCGGTTCGATGTTAGTGCTTGTAGGCTTTATTGACGATCAGTTTGGCTTACCACCACTATTTCGCTTATTAACTCAAATTCTAGCATCACTGTTATTGATTGCTAGCGGTACAATCATCCAACTAAATTTTGGTACTCCTATTGATTCCATACTATCAGTTTTACTAACAATTCTCTGGGTAGTGGGAATTACTAATGCCGTCAATTTAATGGATGGTATGGATGGATTGGCAGGCGGGATCAGTTTTATTACTGCAATGAGTTTGTTAGCTGTTTCCGCTCAATTTGAAACTCGTGCAGCAGCAACATTAGTGTTAGCTGCTGTAGCAGGTTCGGCACTAGGCTTTTTACGCCACAATTTTCATCCCTCACATATCATTATGGGGGATGCAGGAGCTTATTTTTTAGGCTATGTACTTGCTGGTACGAGTATTTTAGGCAATTTAAAAGTAACCACATTGTTTGCCTTAATACCAACAGTATTGTTTGTATTAGTACCTGTATTAGATACAACCCAAGTGTTCGTGCGACGGCTAATGGCAGGGAAAAATCCTTTAAGTACTCCTGGGAAAGATCACCTGCATCATCGCTTACTAGCTTGGGGTTTCTCTCAACGGCACGCAGCAATTATTCTTTGGGCAATTACCTTAGTTTCCAATTGGGTAGCAATGAGAATGCAAGGAATGAGCGGAATAATGATGCTTGCTACTACTATTGGCATTGTCCTGCTGTTAAGTTTTACTGTTTGGCGACGGCTACGGGCAGTGTTAAGGGCGACAAAAAAAATGGCGAAATAGTTGCTGAGATTGAATTTAATTGGGGTTGTTTGTGAGCATCAACTGCCATTTTTTATATCTAAAAAATTAGGTTTTTCAGAATCAGTTACAATCGAGCGAATTCCCTCCAAAGTGCCTGGTATACTGCGGGGATCCATAAACATTACTTTACTACTACCGCTTTTACCAATGGTCATTCCCATGTCTAAATAATTTTGAGCTATTAAAAACTGCAAAGCTTCACGAGCGTTAGGATCAGTTTTTATAGTGTTAGCAATGATTTGTATAGCATCAGCATTAGCCTGAGCCTTGAGTACTTGCTGCTGCCGTTCTGCCTGTGCTTTGAGAACAATGGTTTTTTGTTGACCTTCTGCTTCTAAAATGGCAGATTTCTGACGTGCTTCTGCTTCTAAAACTTGTGCTTCTGCTTTACCTTTAGCGCTGTTAATTGCACCTTCACGTTCACCTTCTGAGTTTAAAATTGCCGCCCGTTTTTTACGTTCAGCAGCCATTTGTAATTCCATTGATTCTTGTACTGCCTTGGAAGGAATAAGATCTCGCAATTCTACCCGCGTTACTTTTACTCCCCAGGGATCAGTAGCTTCGTCAAGTTCTTGTAGAAGCATTTCATTTATTTGACTACGGGCGGTAAAAGTTTCATCTAGTTCTAATTTGCCCATTTCTCCGCGAATTTGTGTCAGTACCAAATTCACCATTGCGGCGTGGAGATTTTCTACTTTGTAGTATGATTTCTCCATATCAAGGATGCGCCAGTAAACTACAGCATCAACGGTAATTGAAACATTATCGCGAGTAATACATTGTTGAGGAGGAATGTCTAAAACTTTTTCTCTAACATTTCCTTGAAACGCTACTCTTTGAAATCCAGGGATTACATAGTTTAGACCGGGCGTAAGTTTTTTGCCGTTATATTTCCCTAATGTTTCAACTAAAACTTCGTCTCCTTGCTTGACAATTTTAACGCCGGAAAGAGCCGAACCACCTAGAACAACAAAGATAATTAGACCGAATAAGTCTCCCATTTTAAGCCTCGTTTGTGAGTAAACTTAGATTTTTTTAGTACTGATTAGGATTAGGAATCTAATAAGTTTTTGGGAACTACGACTAGGGTAGTTCCTTGTCTGCCTACAACATAAACTTTTTGCCCTGGTGCGATCGCGCTGCTATCTTCACAAATAGCCCGCCAAGAACCACCTTCATATAACACTCGCCCTGGTTGTCCAGGTACAATTTCTGTTAAAGTCTCAGCTTCAGTCGCATCACTAATGCTAGATATTTTACGCTTAGGCATTAAGCGATGCGTTAGCACAACAAATCCAACAGATAACCCTAGCCAAATTCCTACCTGCAAAGCAATCTGTGATGGTAGCAGCCTAGCAATTAAGGCTACTAATAAGGCGCTAATTCCCATCATAAATGCCGTAAAAGCTGTTGGAACAGCAAATTCTAGCAAACACAGCAATGCTCCTACAACTAACCAAAATACCATTGGGTGAACCTGTAGGAAAAAAGCTGTAGAGATTATGAAGGAAGGATGAACCAGGTAAAATAAAGGATAAAAAAAGCCAATAATCGGCATTTTGCTCCTATGTTGATTAGTAAAGTTGATTTGATAGTTGATATTTCATATCTGTACTCACCTGCCCCTTAGTTATTTTTGTAAATAAAAGCTTTCCATGATACTTAGATAAGAGGGGTAAATTATCCCATCTATGGATTTACTACAAAACTGGCTTGCTAGATTCCATTGATTAATCTGATGAATACAGCTTTATTTTGCAGTTTTCAGTTAAATTTAATATTCTCTTTATAAATTGTTAGCTTTATGATTAGTTCCAAGCCTCGAATTCATTGCTTAAATTCAACTTGCTCCCATCCACTGAATCCCATATCCAATAAGTTTTGTGAGAGTTGCCATACACCCTTAGTTTATCGCTATCTGTGGGCGGCTGACATCTCTGCCAAGCTGATCCCACCTGGAGAGTTAGTCAACGACAGATATCAAGTTATTGACGATCAAATTTGGCTGGATACGCACCCCAATCTGCCACCCCAGGTGAGCGATCCCTTACCGCAAGCAATTCTTCCTTATCTACGTCTTTATCCTCACTATTTACACTTACCACAGGTGTACGGCTATGCTGTGCTAAGTAAAGGCTCAACTCCAGGGCAAGTTCTGTTACTGGAAAATGTGCCAGTAGATTCTAACGGTAAGTTACTACCTTCAATCGTACAGGCATGGCAGGAAGCATCTCCAGTGCGTCAAGTATACTGGCTGTGGCAAATTCTGGAACTTTGGCAGCCAATGGCCGAGCAAGGTGTAGTTTCTAGTTTATTGGTGGCGGATAACTTGCGGGTTGAAGGCTGGCGAGTTAGGCTGCGGGAATTTTATGCTGATGGTGTTGAAAATGCGATCGTAGATCCTCAGAATAATTCCTCTACTCAAACATTTATCCCAGGAGCCACAGAACCATCCCTAGAACAGTTGGGAACTTCTTGGAAATCTTGGTTTAAAATGCCACACAAGCAGCTAGAAGAACCACTAGCAGCAATTTATCAGCAAATGCAAGCCAAAGATGTTTCTTACAAGGCTATTGCTAGTTCTCTTAACCAACTTTTACTAGAGCAAGCAGCGTTATTACCTTTGAGTTGTTTAGTTGCTAGTGCTACAGATCCAGGGCCAGGGCAGCAGCATAATGAAGATAGCTGTTATCCCAAAAATGATGATATTTCAGCTTTAAAAAGTAGCAATGGTAAAACTGCAAGTCACTATAACGAGCAACTAATTTCACACCTATCAATTGTTTGTGATGGTATTGGAGGTCATGAAGGCGGAGAAGTTGCTAGCCAGTTAGCGGTGCAGTCTTTGAAGTTGCAAGTGCAAGCCCGCTTAACAGAAGTAGTAGCCGATCCCGATATTATCACCCCAGATATTGTATCGGAACAATTAGCCGCAGTTATTCGCGTGGCAAATAACTTAATAGCAGCCCGTAATGATGAACAAGGGCGAGAATCACGCCGACGGATGGCGACCACTTTAGTGATGGCATTACAACTGCCACAGCAAGTAAATACATCTAAAGGTGCTGCTAATTCCCACGAACTTTATATTGCTAACTTAGGAGATAGCCGCGCCTACTGGATTACTCCTCAATATTGCCAACAATTGACAGTTGACGATGATGTGGCAACTAGGGAAGTACGTTCAGGAAAAAGTGTATATCGGCAAGCGATGAATAGACCAGATGCGGGGGCATTAACTCAAGCAATGGGCATAAAAGATGCTGAGTTTTTGCGCCCAACTGTGAAAAGATTCATTATTGAAGAAGATGGTTTATTGTTGCTGTGTTCTGATGGGGTAAGTGACAACAGATTAGTCGAGCAATATCTGATAGATTATGCCGAGCCAATTTTGGCAGGTAAGATGTCTGTGGAATCCGCAGTTGAGTCTTTAATTAACTTGGCTAATCAAAAAAATGGTCATGATAACTCTTCAGTTGTTTTAAGCTGTTGCAGAGTTAGCCCAGAATATCCTGTAGCACTAGAAAAAAGAGCTACTAACATTTTGACTGCGCCAGTAATGGTATCAGCATTTGTGGAATCACCAAATGTGTATATAGATGCAGAACTGGTGACACCGGAAGACGAACAACGAGCAGATATCGTTCAAGACCGTAAGTGGAACATCAGTTTAGGAGCAGCATTAGGATTGATATTATTACTAATTGGGGCTGGCGCATTTGGTTTAACTACTTGGTGGCTCCTCAGTCCTCAAAATGTTGAGATGATCCGCGATCGCTTGTTTCGACAAGAACAACCTCCAAAACAGTCTCAACCTTTTAATGTAGAATAATTTTTTTTCAACGCAGAGGGCGCAAAGGTAAAATTCGACTTTTGCACTCTGACAACTAGGAGTTTTTACTCATAAACCTTATACAAAAATTTCTTTTCCTCCCTCTCTTCCCTATCCTCTCTATTTTCAAGATCTGATCAAAACGAATGCACCCTCCTATGGCAAAATATTAAGGTTGTCCTATCAAGTTTAGGAAGAAGCACTGTTATTGGTACAGGCTGTCTTCTATGAGAAAGAAGATATGAAAGTTGGCGATCGCGTGCGCGTTAAAAACTCTGTGATTGTTTACCACCATCCTGAACATCGTGGTCAGCCCTTTGATATCAAAGATCAGGAAGGAGAAATATTGGCGATTGTAACCCAATGGCAAGGAAGACCAGTTAGCGCAAACTTCCCATTACAGGTGAAATTCCAGCAAAAATTCCGCGCCCATTTACGGGATGATGAGTTGGAGTTAGTAGAGTAGTGGTCAGGTGCGTAGGTGTTGAGAAGCCCGTCGTAGACATCGCGTTCAAGTAAGCGGCATTAAATCTTCTGCAATAAATATATTGTTGTGAGTTATCGCTTACCGCGATTGAACCAGCCAAAAATGTTGATGTCCCGACGCATTTTTGCTAGTTCTTGTTGATTACTTTGGGCTGTAAGCTGATACCATTCACAATAAATTTTAAGCTCTTGGCGATATTCCGCTTCACGGCGAAACTCATGCGCCATCTGGTAAGAAGCAAATATTTCCGCAGCAGGGGGGATTTGGGGAATAATTTGTCTAAATTCTTTTTGCATAATTTTTATTCTTAAAAAATTATTAATCTTTTGGTGGTCTGTGTGTTCTGCTATACAGCGAAATAAAAAATGTTCTTGTAAAATACCTAAATCTGTTATAGCGGGATTTTTTAAAGCGACACAGGATATATTTACCAGTCACAAATAATGCCACCATATAGCCTATTAAATCCTAGCATTGAGCAGTTAGTGGCGGAGATTGTGGCTGTCAATCACGCTTGGAAAGAAGCGCGAGATTTGTTTGGAAAGGCTTCCCCTTTGGCTATTTCTTTAAGAGAAATCAAAACTCGTTTACAGATGCGCCTCTTGCGTAGCTATGCACCAGAGCAAGTTTATCTGGAATTAGATACAAAAGTTGAGCAGGTAAATGGGGAACTTGATCCAGAAGCAGAAGCAGGGGAACCACTTTATGGTTTACTGCTACGAAAGCCGATTAATGGTCGGCGGAATGCTGAACATCTGCCTGTGAGGGTAGCTAATGAAGTGCTTTCGGAGTCTGAGTTACAGCTATTTACGAGAGTTTAAAGTAGTTTTCTTAGCACAAATGCACAAAGATAACTTAAATAAACTGATTTTTGGAGCAGTTTTTGAGTAACGTATTTAAAATTGAGGAGGGGAGAAATGACAATTAATTCACTATTTATTGGGGTGACTATAGGAATATTTATAATTGCTTGTATTTTTGAAGTGATATTTGTTTGGAATTATAATAAAAGTTATTATAAAGATACTCATAATGCGATTAAATACTTAAAGACACAATCAAGGAATTCAGAAAGAAATGGTAGAGAAATTCTTAACCTAGAAAATCCGCCTAACTGGGATTGGTTAAAACAACATATAGAGGGCAATTTTATTCAAGATGGAGTTTATGCAGCCGAGTTAAAAAATAACCGCTTTGTATTAAGAAAATATCCTGCTGCTCTTACTTGGTCAATACCGCGTAGTTCGCGCAGATTTATACCTAGTATTCTCACAGCAATCGGAATTTTGGGGACTTTTCTTGGTATCCAAATCGGGCTTCAGAATATTAATTTAAATAGTACAGAAAACTTTTCGGAGTTATTACCTTCTATCCAACAATTGCTGGATGGGATGAGAACTGCATTCTTGACATCGCTATTTGGATTGGGCTTTGCTAGCCTTTTCACTCTAATTCTAGCAGGCTCAGAAGGGGTACGAAAAACGCTTCGTAAAAATGTACAAGATGAATTAGATAAAATTGCTAGGTTAAAAACTGATGCTGATTTAGAATCAAATCAATTAACTGCTAAAGCAATTGGGGAAGCTACGGGGACGCAAGTAAGTTATGCGATCGCTCCCTTAATTAACCCGATTAAAGAAGAGTTAAGAGAAATTAGAGCTATCCAAGCTGCTCAAAATCAACTTACCCCACAAGAGATAAGTCAACAAGTTGCATTAGCCTTTGCTCCCTTAATTAACCCTATTTCGGAACATTTAAGAGAAATTAGAGTTGCCCAATTTGCTCAAAATCAGCTTACCTCAGAAGCGATCGGTCAACAAGTTGCATTAGCTTTAGCGCCTGGATTTACAGAAATACGCAATGATTTATCAGCACAACGCCTAACTATTGAACAGCAAAGGCAAGAGCTTTTAACTACATTGATTCAAGAGTTGCGAACAGAGGTAGTTGAACCTGTTGTTTTGCGGTTAGACGAAAGCGCACGATTAACGAGGGAAGCTTCGCAAGCGGTTATAGAACTCAAAGACGCATTAGGTGAAATTACTCAAAGTTTAGCCGAATCAATCCACACAATTCAGGAGTTTCAACGCAATACACTCGGTCAATTACATGAATTTGCTAGAGATTTACGAGAAATTTTAAGCCAATTTCAAACAGAAACTCAAGGTGTTCTTCAACAAGTAGCTACAGAAATTCAACGAGCAGTATCTACCAGTATCGAGGGTTTAGCTACCCAACGGCAAGCTTTTATTGCTAGTGCTAGACAAGCAGCTAGCTTTTTTCAAGGTATTCAGGAAAATTTGCAACAAGCTTTAGAAACTCAAGCACAACAACAACAAGAAATGTTGGCGGGTGTTGAGTCCCAGACAATAAACATATTAGCTGAGGCTAATCAAGCGTTTTTAACTCAATCTCACACAATTGAAACTGTTGGGGTACAAGCTTCAAGTGTAATGGATACAGCTAGAACAAATTTAGAGGCGACATTAAATAATATTGACGAAAATCTCCAAAACACTCGGAACACAGTACAGCAGGAGTTAGAAAATTTCAGGATTAATTATCAATCAGCTTTAGTAACATTTTTTAATGAACAAAATAATTTGCTGAATGATACTTTAGGGCAACAGCGTGATGGATTAGCCGGAGTTGTTGCAGATTTACAAAGAGTTTTCGTAGAAGAAGCGGAACAGCGTAAGGAGTTAGCCGCGCAAGTAAACGATAGCATGGCAAGAATTAATGGGACTGTTCAAAGAGTTAGTGAACTAGCTAATGTAGTAGGTTTAACTTCTAGTGAACGTTTAGCACAGTTAATAGAATTATCTAGAACTATTAGCGGTGAGGCGCAGCGTGTAGAAAACGCTTATCGAAATATGGGTAATCAATTTAACCTAGCTTTAGGTAAGTGGAATGAGGAAATTATTGCTTATTTAAATCAAGCTACTGCATCACAAACAACTTTCTTTAACCAGGCAGATAGTAGCATGGCGAATATCTGCAATGGTTTAAATGAGACAGCAAGCGGTTTAATAGATGTATCTCATTATTTAGTAGCGGCAGCTAATGAAGCCAGGAATGGAGGAAATAATCAGTGAGTAATTTTTCTCAATTCGATGTAGAATCAGAAGTTGAAGAACAAGACGACTCTAGCTTTTTATTATCAATTGGCGATTTAATGTCCGGCTTGCTGATGCTGTTTGCATTGTTATTTATCATTGTGCAGATGCAGCTTAGTGAGCGGATTCAAGAAGTAAAAAGACTAGAAACTGAATTAGCGGCATATAAAAAAGCTATTGATGAGTTGCCGATTAGAATCCTTAATGCTATTAATGGCAATGTAGGAGAAAAGGGAGTATTTATAGTTGATCCAAAAACGGGTGATGTTAGTATTGCGGAGCGTTTGTTATTTGATGAGGGAAGCGCGGAACTAAAACCGGAAGGAAAAAAGTTTTTGCAAGAATTTATCCCTGTTTATAGTCAGGTAATTTTTTCTAATAATAAATTTGATGAACAGATTACTAGAATTGTAATTGAAGGTCATACTAGCTCTGAAGGTTCAGATAAAGTTAATCTAGAATTGAGTTTGCGACGATCCTTATCTGTTTCTGATTATATTTTTTCTAATCAGCTAAATTTTCCGAGTAAAGGGCAATTGAGAAATAAGATATTAGCAGCAGGAAGAGGTGAGATTGATGCCGATCAAAAGATGGATAATCCAAGCGATCGCAAGGTAGTTTTCCGCTTTCAGTTTAAACGCGAAGATTTTAGTAAATGGTTCCCCAAAACGCGATCGCCAGTGAGTCAACCATGAATGTTCGGTTTCGTCAACTACATCTTAATCCCTCACAACCTCCTAGTTATCAGCCAACAGAATTACTTAAACTATCTGAAGGTCTAAAAACTGATAGTTATTCAAAAATTATTGCAAATATTCCGAGACTTTTCAGAACTAAATTTCGCTCTCTAACAGAAATTTTGTCAGATATTCAAAGTAATCAAATTCAGCAAGTAAGTATACTAGAGTGGGTTTATTGTCTTTATCATAAAAAGACTTGGGATGCTCAAAATCCAGATTTACAGATAGCTTCATCTCAAGCTATTTGGGAAGCAGCTAAACAAAATTCTTGGCTTTTACAAAAGTTACTTTGGCGTGTTGCTCTTTATTATAGTGGTCAGAAAGAAACAGCAATTGCTCATTCTTTAGTTGATACCTTCCCAAGCAATATTCAATCTAATAGTCGGGCTATCAAAATCATTAATATTATTAAATCGCCTCACGCCGCTAAAGAATTAGCTCAATTATGCTATACGGATTTACTGCTACCACAGCAACTTTTAGAACAAGCTCAATTACCTAGTTGGATACCTGTAGCTACAGAAGCATTGAATCATGTTGCTGAAGTGTTTTCTGATCCATCGAATATTAATTACAAGCATACAAATTGGTTGCTACGTTGCCTAAATCAAATGTCAGCAGATCAGCAGCTTTTAGCAGTGGACTCTTTACTTAATAAAATTTCGCCAGAATTAGGGGCAAATTTAACACAACTGGTAACGTGGCTAGAAGAAAATTATAGTCCTAGAGTCACAAATTCTCGCTGGAATCAGCTTTCTCTATTTGCTAAGTCAGCTTTATGGAAGTGGATAGGGGCAGTTAACTATCGAGATTTTGCCAATTTAGTCGCTCGGTTGTTAGAAACCCTTGATAGTGAAAGCACTGATTCTAAACAACTGAAATCGCGTCGAAAGTTTTGGGCTGATTATAGTGGTCGCTTTCAGCGTCTCCGCATTCTTTTTCCTCAAAATTCAGTCAATATTTTAGATAGCTATCTAAATAGGCAAGATGTAAGTATTTTAATAGATGATGGCAGCGAACCTACAGAAGTTTGTATATTTGATTTTGGAGATTGGTTTGTTATCGAATTTTTCCGGTGGTGGAGTAGCGAAATTCGCCTAATACCTAACAATCCTGAAACCGAGGCAATTGTTTTTGGAGCGAATCTATCAGTTAAGCGTTTGCGTTGTCTAGGTGGTGAACGCCACGATCACAGATATTTATGGCAATTTTATGGTAGAGAGTGGCTGACTCAAAATCAAATTTCCTACAACCCAGGAACAAAACCTTACCCTAATCCCACTTTCCAAAAGCAGCAAAAGCGTAAGAGCGAACTGATAGAGTGGAATCGCGAAATTCAAAAACTTGAGCAAGAGGCGCAGGAATATTGCTTCTTAATTATGCCCAACCCCGCAGACGGTAAATAAATATACCAATGTATTCTTTTATTGCTTTTGTTGACTTTTCTAACTTTTCAACATCAGGTAGCAGGTTGAGTATAAACGCTTCATTGCTGGTGTTTGGTTCTTGAATTTCTTGCTGAGTGACTAAAAAGTCGGTGGGTGCAGCTATTGCATCAATTTTTTGACGTTTGAAGATAGCAAGCGATCGCGGCATATGCAAAGCCGATGTCACCAATAACACTTTGTTGAGATTATAAGCGTTAAGGATGGCTCTAACATTTACGGCATTTTCGTAAGTATTGAGTGAGTTAGGATCTTGCAGAATCGCAGATTTAGGAACCCCTAATGTTTCTAAAATTACACCCATATCACCTGATTCTGGCGATCCACCGCCACGCCACTCAACCCGCCCACCACTAGAAATTACCCAAGGTGCTTTGCCTTCACGGTATAGCTGTGCTGCATAAAAAATGCGATCGCCTCCTTCACTTAAGTCTACTGTTGGGCGCGGTGCAACGGCAGGTTTAGTACCACCCCCTAAAACTACAATTGCGTCTGCTACTGGTAATGTTGTTTGGGGAATATTTTGTACTTCAAGCGATCGCACTAACCAGTTACAAACCCAACCATTACTTGCTACTAGCAAAGCTATTAACGCTAAAATAACTGGAACTGCTGCCCATCGAGAACGTTTCCACATCAACACCAAAGTTACAACCATTAGCAGGCAAGCTAACCCCAAAGGGTATAAAAAAAGTGGTATTAGTTTTGAGAGGAATAAAAACATTTATTTATTGATTTAGTTACTTTGATCGCGACGCTTATTAGATAATTTAGGGTATTTGGCATTAGCATTTCTCAGCAGCTTTGCTCGCCGAAATCCACTCACTCTCGTAGGTATTTCTGAGGTTTGCGCTTGATCTAATTTTTCATCTTTACTATTCCACCAAGCAAATACTAAACCGCCAGATAAACCCCCAACAGCGCCCAAAAAGATACTGAAGGGTATAGGATTTCCTACCAATACAAAGGAAAGCATAAAAAATAACCATAGCTTTAAGCCTGCTGAAATACCAGCAGACATTCCTGAGTCTTGCGTAGTATCAGTATCTTTATCTTTATTTGGATCTTTATTATCTTCTTGATTTACCATTATTAAACTAGCAGTCTTAAGTTCCTCGCCTTAATCAGGAAAGGGGTTGGGGAGGTTTTTTTTGATGGTCATCTCACAAAATTAAACGTGCTTATTCTTGAACCTTTGTAGAGACGCACTACATCACGTCTCTACAATTATTTTTGGAAATGTCTATCCAAATAATTGCTGTAATTGTGATTGCCAATCTGTTGTAGTATCTAAACTTGTAACATAGGCTTGTTCCTCCTCAGTGAAAGCTTCAGCCGCAGCTTGCTGTGAAGTTAATAAGTCGGCTGTAGCATCAGCAATATCACCTGTACGTTTATTAAGGCGATCGCGCAATACTTCCTCTGGCGCGGTGCAGTGTAAGATTTGTAGTGGTATTTGATGAGATTGAGCTAGAGTCATGGCATCTTTTCTCAAACTAAGGCGATCGTATTTCGCATCCAAAATCACCCTAAAACCTTGACTTGCAAGCTTAACACCCAATTCTAGTAAGCGCCCGTAAGTTTTCTGCGTCATTTCCGCAGTATAAAGATCTGAGTCACCTTTTTCTTTTAAACTTACACCGCCTAAATGTTTCCTTACTGCATCTGAGCGAATGTGAACTCCCTCAGTCAATCGAGCTACCTGCCGTGCTACCGTACTTTTACCAGCACCAGATAGTCCCGACATTAAAATCAAACGTCCTTGTTTTGGTTGAGTATATTCCCACGCTAACTTGTAGTATTCAGCCGCAGTTTTAGCAGCAGCATCTTTATCAGCTTGGGGAATAGCAGGATCATCTAATAAGAAAGAAGTTACTTTTGCCCGTACATAAGCCTGACGACTTAAGTATAAAGGTAACACTTGCAAACCTTCCCAATCACCTGTTTGCTCAATGTAGGTATTTAAAAAAGCATTACCTAAATCTTTACGTCCTCGCGCATCCAAATCCATCACAGCAAAGGCGACATCATACATGACATCGGCAAAACGAAATGGCTCATTAAATTCAATACAATCGAACAGTACAATCTGATCTTGCCAGCGACAAATATTTCTTAGATGTAAATCCCCGTGACATTCACGAATAAAGTTATTTTTTATCCTGCTATTTAAAAGCTCTTGCTTTTCAGCAAAGAAAGCATCGGTAAATTTTTGCGTTTCATCAAATTGCAATTGAGTTTGTGCAACACCGATATATTTTTCACTTTGCTGATAATTTTCGTCAAATGCCGCCCGTACTTGCGGAACTTCACCAAACTTGCTAATGTATTCATCTGTCTTTGCTTCCGCATGGAATCTTGCAACAATTCGTGCTAATTCCTCAATATCTTTTTCCTGAAGCTGTCCTTGCTCAAATAAATTGCTTAACAGCGATTCTTGAGGAAACTGAAGCATTTTTAAAACATATTCTACAGCTTCACCTGTGCTATCAAGTTGATATTGTTCACCTACTTGAGTAATTGGTAAAACCTCTAAATATAAATCCGGTGCAGTGCGTCGATTTAGTCTAATTTCTTCATGACAAAAATGTTGGCGTAACTCTAAAGTCGAGTAGTTTAAAAAACCAAAATTTACAGGTTTTTTGAGCTTATAAACATAATCCCCAGTTAACAGCACGTAGGAAACATGAGTTTGAATCAGCGTAATTGGTTCTTTAACATGATGAGGATAGAACCCTGGTTGCATCATCTGCTGAATTAAAGCGGGGAGAGAAGCATCTGTCATAAGTAAGTTAAAAGCTGTAAATCGACATACCATAGATTACTAGGTTATGGAATCATTTGACCATTTTTAATCAAATGCTTTAATTTCCACCGCTTCGTCACAGCTTTAATCGGCGTTCTAAAAAACAATCTAGTGCAGAATAACTTTAAATAAGATTTCGTTTTTAATTATGAACCAAAAAAGCGCGATCGCCATTAGCTGCCCAATCGTAGTTAAGCTGTTGTGTTTCGCGCATTTTATGTTTTAGGGAGAGAGAAGGGAGGAGAGAGGGTTATAGTGTTTGATAACTTTTCTCTGAATTAGAAAATGCACAAGTTTATTTGCGCGTTAGCTTACTAACTAAAATCGGCTTCAGCTAAGTTTAAGTTAATTTTTTTAAATTTCTTTCTCCTGCGGCATAACGCGTTAGCAAAGCTATCCGTACTGCTAGCGCAGAAAAATCGCGTAGCGACTCCAAAGGAGTAAGGAATCGCAGTTCATTAATATCGATCAAATTTTAGGTTTCATCATATTTTTTTTTAAGATAACTATGATATTACAAATCATGTTTTATCTCTAAAACAAAAAAACTAGGTGAATCCCCTAGTTTTAGATTAACTGAATATCTATTTAAAAAAATGCCTACTCAAAGGTTAATAATTGAGCAGCAGAGGAAATGTGGTTGATTTACATTCACCTGCTACTGGGCTAAATTACCTTTTTGTTCAAATTAATTTAGGCGTTATACAGCTTCAGCAGCTTCAGCAGTTTCAGCAGTTTTAGACTTAGTTGCAAAAAAGCTGACATGATAAGGAAATCTTTTCCAAGGATGGATTTGAACTTCCTGTAAAACAGTTGTACCACTCCAAGAAAGCTCAGGTATGTTTAATTGAACCTCTGGTTTTTTACCAGAACTCGCTTTCAACAAATCTCCAACCGCTTTACTGTCTACAACCAGAGAAATAGATTCTCTACCTTGATGACCATATAATACAGCCGGAATTAACCCACTGCGACGAAGGGCTCTAGGCTTGCTGCCTTCTGGTCGTTTTTGACATTCAATGCTTAGTGACATAATCAGTATTGAGATTTGTTAGGGGTTAAGAATTTGACAGTTACACAGCTAGTAATCTAGTAACTGTTGACTGTTTTCTGTTTTCTGTTCAGACTACCGATTGTACCGGACTTCCGTTAGCGTGTAACAGCGCACGTTTTGGCCCATGAATTGGGTCTTCAACAATAATTGTTTGATCGCGGCTGGCACCCAATGAGACAATGGCGATCGGAACTTCCATTAACTCTGCCAGGAATTTTAGATAATCCAAAGCTTGTTTGGGTAAATCATCTAAAGAGCGACAATCAGCAGTAGATTGTTGCCAGCCTGGTAAAGTTTTATAGATAGGCTTACAATTGGCAAACTGGCGGGCGGAACTAGGGAATTCTTCGATGTGTTTGCCATCAATTTCGTAAGCAACGCAGACGTTGATTTCTTCCAACTCGTCTAGCACATCGAGTTTGGTAATTGCTAAACAATCCAAACCATTAATCCGAACTGCATAGCGACCAATCAGTGCATCAAACCATCCACAGCGACGCTTACGACCAGTTGTAGTGCCAAATTCAGCACCGCGATCGCATAATAACTCACCCATCTTACCGTTGAGTTCTGTAGGAAAAGGCCCCTCTCCAACTCTGGTAGTATATGCTTTTGCTACACCAATCACGCGATCGATCATTGTCGGGCCTACACCCGTACCTACGCAAGCTCCTCCTGCAACTGGATTGGATGAAGTAACGTAGGGATACGTGCCATGATCCAAGTCTAAAAGGGTTCCTTGCGCCCCTTCAAACAAAATATTGCGTCGGCGCTGAATAGCATCGTAAATAAACAAAGAAGTATCTACGACATACGGGCGTAAACGTTCAGCATAACCCAAGTATTCCTCTATTACCTTTTCTGGATCAAGAGGTGGTAAATTATAAAGTTTTTCTAAAATGACATTTTTATAATTAATAGTCCAGTTCAACTGCGATCGCAATGTATCTGAATCCATCAAATCTTGGACTCTGATGCCAGTTCTTTCCGACTTATCCGCATAAGTTGGGCCAATACCGCGTCCAGTTGTCCCAATTTTATGATTACCCCGTTGTTTTTCTGATGCCTCGTCAATTATCCTGTGATAAGGCATCGTCACATGAGCCGTTTGAGATATCAGCAGATTGCCTGTAGGTATTTTTAACGCTTGTAGCTGATCGAGCTCTTTAATTAAAAGCTCAGGATCTATTACCGTGCCACAACCAATTATGCAATCCGTATCAGGATACAAAATACCGGAGGGAATCAAGTGTAACTTAAAGGTCTGACCCTTAACTACAACTGTATGTCCCGCGTTGACCCCTCCCTGATAACGTACGACAACATCTGCCGATTTACTAAGTAAATCAGTTATCTTTCCTTTACCTTCATCGCCCCACTGGGCACCTATTACAACAACGTTAGCCAAGGGTTTATTAAAAGAGCTAAAGTTTACACAAACTAAGATTATCTGCACATACAGCCATAAATGTCAACTTAACTCATGCCTGAGAATGTGTAGATGTAAAAAGTCTTAACCTTGTGTTGTTTTAATGTATTGATACAATCTACAGATAGCGCTATACCTAAAACCCTACTTTTCATGCTAAATTGCGTTTCTGTATGGCTCACCTGGCAATCCATTTGTGTTTGAGGAGGGGTGATAACTGATGGCAACCTTGAGCACACCTGATATATCTATGGCTTCGGCTAATCGTCATACTAAGTTGCTATTAGTCTGCTTGCAACCACGATGGGGAGTTTGCTGGAGTGTATTGTTTTTTATTTTAAACGTAGCTGGATTAAAGGCTGCAACTAATAAAACTATTGCTCCAATAGCAGAAAATTATATATCACCATCACAATTAATTACTCAGGAACAGCAGATTGTAGAAAAAAAAGACATATTTTTAGAGTCTGACAGTAACCTTAAAAGCAACTCAGCGCAACTTTACTATCAATTAAAGCCAGAAACTTTTTTAATTGCTGCTCCCGATAACTTTACCCCCAGGTTACGTTCTCAAGATGTACCCCCAGTTCCTAACCAGCAGGTGCAGACACCCGCCACATCAACAGCGCCAACGCCTACAACGCCACCTTTACCAGCAGTACAACCACCTGCATCTTTACCTGAAGCTAACCCAACCGCAACTACTCAAAATACAGCTTCACCAAGCTTAACTTTAGACAATTTGCAAATCAACTTTCGCAATGATGTTGATAATTTTGATCGAGAAAATAGATTTATTGAGCCGACGGCTCAATTTAGGTTGAGTAATGGCAACATAGTTCAACTAAAAACTGGATTTAATTATTTTAAAGATCCAGATGTAGAAGATGTATCCAATATTCCCCTGACTGTGGGATATCAAACTAAAATTAATCAAGTAACCGTGCAAGCTGGGGTTGGAGTTGACATATTTAATCGTCTGCCAACAGCTATTAATTTTAATAGTAAAGTAGATGTTCCTGTTGGTAACAATATTACTTTATCCGGGGTTCTAGAACAGGGGCCTTATAAATTCAATGCTGAGACTTTAGATAATCAAATTAGAACTTGGCGATATGGCCCAAATTTGTATTGGCAAATTGACCGCAATACCAGTTTGTTTTCATTGTTACGTCTTGGTAATTATAATGATGGTAATTTTGAACAGCAATCTTTTAGCAGGTTAGAGCGCAAGTTTGGCCCATTTTCGATCGCCGCTAATTTATTTAACTGGAGTTATAACCAAGATTACCAGGAAAAAAGCGGTTACTTTTCTCCACCAGATTTTCTAGTTTTTACAGGAGAAGTGGCTTTAGAAAGTGAAATTTTTGATTTTTTGCGTTGTCGAGTAGCTGCGAGTTTAGGGCAACAAAGACTTCGGGGTGAATTTAATAACGCTAATAGCTATGAAGGTCGGTGTACCGGAAAAATTTCTCAAAACGTAGATGCAGATTTTGGCTATGTTTACTCAAATGTACAAAATCAAGAAACTGGAAATAGCGAATATAACAATCAGTCTTTTACAGGTGTTCTGCGAGTCAAATTTTAAACTTGAAATGTGAGCATAAAGGAAGATAGTATAACTAAGCAAGTGAAAAAAATAATATTTACACTAAAATTCACCAAAAAACATTTTAGTAAAACTGTTTTTACGTCAATCTTCAATTATAGTTGTTTCATCGCTAAAATGTGGGATATATTAGATATTTCAAGCTTGTGTAACTTAAACCTAAATATTAATAATATCCCCCGAATAAAGCTGAATTTACTACTAAAATATAATCACTTTAAAATGTTTAGTGGAGTGTAATTTAAAATGAATTCTGATTTTGAACCTCCGCCAAAAAGTTGGTCAGCATTAGCGACGGTTGGCGGAATCTTGACAGCACTTGTGGCGATCGCAGTTCTACAATCTGTATCAAATAAGCTACAGAAAGATCAACGTACAGAGAAAAAGCCTGTAACCCAGACAGTGGCATCTTCCTTTGAAAAACAGGATGTCAAGGCAATGCAATTGCCTGGTAGACCAGTTCCATTCGATCAGATAGCAGCTAAACCAACGCCTTATGCTGCTCCAACGGCAGGAAAATTAACCGCAGCCGAATTGGAAATGGCGCGTCAAGCTTGGAGCTATTTCGAGAAAAACTGGAACGAAGAAACAGGCTTGGTTAACTCTGTAGACGGGTTTACCTCCGTAACCCTGTGGGATCAGGCAGCAGGAATGGCAGCTTTGGTGAGTGCTTTTGAACTCGAAATCGTGCCAGAAACAGAATTTAATGAAAAAATGGCTACGGCGTTAAAAAGCCTTGCTAAACTGCCCCTTTATAAAAAAGAACTTCCCAACAAGGTATACAACTCAAAAACCCTCATCCCAGTAAATTACGGCAAAGTTGACCAAGAAGAAGAAATTGGCTGGTCAGCAATAGATTTAGGAAGAATGGCGATTTGGCTCAAAATTGTAGCAGCTAAGTATCCACAATTCAGTTCTGATGCCAGGGCAGTGTGGAGCAGTTGGAAACTAGAT
Organism: Oculatellaceae cyanobacterium; assembly: GCA_036702875.1. Taxonomy (GTDB): domain Bacteria; phylum Cyanobacteriota; class Cyanobacteriia; order Cyanobacteriales; family PCC-9333; genus Crinalium. The sequence continues at coordinate 83,821 of DATNQB010000089.1, forward strand.
AGACTGGTAAAAAACGGTCAAATGTATGGTACATCCGTTGTTAATGGGGAAGAACTATACAACCAAGAAGGTCGTCAAGGCTACGAAAATTACGGAGCTTATGGGCTAAAACTGTTGGGATTGAACGTAGACCGCGCTTTGAACCCTACTAACTACTTAGGCTTTGTTAATCTCTATAACACCGGAGTTCCCTACGATTTACGAGATGCTAAAACCAGTGGAGCTAATAACTACGTTTTGAGTGAGCCTTTTATTCTAGATGGCATTGAAATAGGCTTTCAAGGATTACCGAAAGCTTTTGCAGACAGGGTATTAGCTGCTCAAGAAGCGAGATTTAAAGCAACTAACCAGTTAACTGCTGTCACTGAAGATAACTTAGACCGCGAGCCATACTTTGTGTATAGCAGCTTGTTTGTCAATGGGGAACCTTGGGCTGTCATCACAGATACTGGTAAAAAGTACAACAATTTACGATTTCTCAGTTCTAAAGCATCGGTAGGTTGGCACGTACTTTACAATACGCCTTATACTCAGAAGCTATTCGATTTTGTGCAAACAAACTTGAAGTCTGAAAAAGGTTGGTATAACGGCTATTACGAAACTTTACGCGAACCTAACAAATCTTTAACAGCCAATAATAATGGCGTAATTATGGAAAGCTTGCTTTACAAGAAAGTTGGCAAGCCGTTAATTGTCTGGGCGGGTGTCGAATAGCTTGAGTAACTTGCTTAGAATTGATATAGGCTTTATCAGTGGCATAGGGTAATGAACCAAGAACGCAACGGAACGCAGTGGTCAAAGCTAATGGCTCTGTCTCTTACAGGAGTCACCATTGGACAGTTATTGCCCTATGGTTCACTGCCTGTAGATCAAGCATTAGCTCAAAATCCGAGTCCAAATCAAGCAGCGTGTGCAGATATTGTTGCTCCCTTAACTCAAGAAGAGCAAGAATATGCCCGCACTGCTTGGCAGTATTTTGTGAAAAACTACCAACCAACGACAGGGTTGGTTAATTCTACAGGGGGCTATCCATCTGGAACCCTGTGGGATATGGCAAATTATCTGGTTGCCTTAAGTACAGTGCGTGGGCTGAATATTATTACTCAAGCTGATTTTGATGCTCGGCTGAATAAGTTTTTGACTGGGATAAATGCGTTGCCATTATTTAACAATGCTTTACCCAATAAAGTCTACAATGCTGCTACAGGGGCGATGGTAGATTATGGTAATAATCCCAAGCCGAATGGTATTGGTTGGTCGGCTTTGGATATTGGTCGAATGTTAGCAGCATTTCACATTATCCGTACTTGTCATCCTGAATATGCAGATTGGGTGGCAAGTGTTGTTTCTAGGTGGAAGTTAGAGCAATCTATTAAGGATGGGCAACTTTATGGCGCTGTAGTTTTACCGGATGGTAAAACTCAGTTTGTGCAGGAGGGACGGCTAGGTTATGAAGAATATGCTGCGCGTGGATATGAACTTTGGGGTTTTAAACCGAATAAAGCGATCGCAATTGAACCGTTTCAGTTTGCTAAAGTTAACAACCTGAACATACCAGTAGATAGTCGTGACTATCAAACCACTAACGCTAACAATTACGTTGTTAGCGAATCCTATATTTTAGATGGCATAGAATTTGGTTTACAAGGGTATTTAAAAGACTATTCTCGCAGTGTTTTTGAAGCTCAAAAACGCCAGTATGAAGAAACAGGAGAACTGACAGCAGTTTCAGAAGATAACATCGATCAACCTCCTTATTTCCTCTACAGCACTGTTTACTCTAATGGTGTACCTTGGGCAGTAATTACAGATGAAAACAAGCCTTATCCGCAATTACGAAGTTTAAGTACAAAAGCAGCTTTTGGTTGGCGCTATCTGTACCCAGATGATCCTTATGCACAAAAAATATTTGATGTAGCCAAAGACTTGCGTAATGCTGATGGTTTTTATGCAGGGCTTTATCATGAAACTAAAAAACCCAACTCAATCTTAACAGGCAATACTAATGGGCTAATTCTCGAAATTTTGTATTACAAAGCTAGAGGAAATCGTCCATTAATTAATCCCACTCTTGTCAGTTTTGCGGATGCACCACCTACAGGCAATGCGCTAGTAGCAGAATCTCCAACACCAGCTAATGTCAATCCTCCTGTAGCTGTAGCTCCCACACAAGCTGCGCCTAACCCCAATGCGGCTGCGCCACCAAGATCGGTAGATGCTCGGATAAATCCACCACCAACAAATACTGCCACACAACAACCGACAGCAACTACCCCACAAGTTGTCGCTGTTGCTCCAATTCCCGCAGTAAGTGGACAACCTGCTGCTGCTCCCAAACTAGCGAGACCATTAAAGCCGCAAGAAAAACGCTACGCTGAGGCGGCTTGGAAATATTTTCAAGCAAATTATGAGCCAAATACTGGATTAGTTAGCGATCGCAGCGATGTTAAAGGGCTAACTCCTTGGGGAATAGGTGACTATATAGCAGCTTTGCACGCCGTGCGATCGCTCGATGTAATTTCCTCTGAAGAATTTGACAACCGTACCCGTCTACTTTTGGGAGCGTTGCAAAAATTACCATTATATGGTAATGAAATACCATCTCGCAGTTACGATCCTAGAACATTACAACCAATTGATTATGGGGGCAACAGCGTATCTCAAGGTACAGGTTGGTCAGCCTTAGATATTGGGCGGTTAATGTCCGCTTTGTACAATCTCAAAAGCGCGTTTCCGCAGTACACCAACGCAGTCGATCAAGTAGCATTACAGTGGTCGTACCTAAGAGTAGTACGAGATCAACGACTGCAAAGTGCGATCGCCAAACACGAAGGAAACAAAACCCAAGCTGATGGTAACTCAGACTATATGCTGAGTGTGGTTTATCCAGAAGTGCGCTTAGGTTACGAAGAATATGCTGCGCGTGGTTTTCAATTATGGGGATTTGATGTTGATCGCTCCAGCGTAGGGGGAGAGTATCAATCTGAGAAAGTAGAAGGAGTTAACGTACCTACCAAACGCATCCGCCCCGATATTAATACGGAAACCAATCAGTACACAGTTAGCGATCCTTTCTTGCTGTACGGGTTAGAGTTTGGCGTTGATCCTCAGATGCGTCAGCTATTTGAACCAATCCGCCGAGCGCAAGCTGAACGCTACCGTCGTACAGGTAAACTCACGGCTGGAGGTACTACCGTTCTAGACCGAGAGCCTTATGTTGTCCGTAGTACTATCATCGCTGATACCGAGCCTTGGGCGACTATAGCAGATGATGGCAGACGAGTACCAGATGTTCGGATGGTTAGCACGGCAAGTGCTTTTGCTCTCAATGCGCTCTACCCAGGGGACACTTATGCGGCTGAGTTATGGCGGGCAAGCACAGACTTATACGATTCATCACAAGGCTACTATGAAGGGTTTTTAGAAAACACAGGTCAACCAGTTAAAGCTTACACAAGTACCACTAATAGTATGGTGCTGCAATCGCTGCTGTACCAAGTAACAAATCAGCAGCCAATTGTAACCAGAAACCTGAATATTAATTCTCCTTGGTGGCAAGCAGTAGCTAAGGGAGATTCCAGTCGCGGTTTACCTGTGGCAAATAGCCAAACAACACAACTGGTGGCTGATGCTTCAGGAACTTACTGGACTTCGGTTAATAATCGCCAACCAGTAGCATTACAGCCAACTGCCAATAATACAGCAGTAGCTTCTCAGCAGCCACCAATAGAAAACAGTTCTGCGATCGCTTCATCCCCAGCAACAACCCCAGAATTTACAGCGCCCGTTGCTAGTACTCCACCCGTAGTACGGACAGCCCCACAAACAACACCTAACACAACAACCCCAGAATTTACAGCCCCTGTTGCCAGTACTCCCCCAGTAGTAGCAACAGCACCACAAACAACACCAAGCTCAACAATAAATCAACCGCCACGCGATAGCGCAAGCGCTGACTTGTCAGTTCGCATTGCTGCTGTACTTCCTCGCCTACAAACAGACACCAATATAGTTGCAGCCCAGATTGCATGGCAATATTTTGAGCGTAACTGGAACTCGGAAACCGGATTAGTTAACTCACTAGATAATAATCCTGTCACCAACATTTGGGATCAAGCAAGTGCGATCTTAGGAATGCACAGCGTCCGTCAATTGTCAATCATCAATTCAGATTTATTTAACAGTAGATTCTCTCGACTGCTGCAAACTTTAGAAACACTACCTTTATCAGCAGCAAAGTTACCCAACCAAGGTTATAACACTCGCACTGCCAAGATGCTCCAGCTACCGACTACTGAATTGCAAAGCCCTAGTGGTTCCTCAGCAGTAGATCTGGCGAGATTTTTGTTGGCATTGCACGTAATTAAAACTAACTATCCTGAATATAGTCAACGAGTTAATAATCTTGTTGCTCGTTCAAACTTATTGCAAGTAGTTAAAAATGGTTTACAACAACCTGGCACAGAAGCACAAGGTTATAAGCAATATGCTGCCAAAATTTTAACTCTTTGGAAAGTTAACGTAGCAGGATTAGACAATTTTTCCTTAGCATCGGCTCAAAACAGCCTTAGCGACTCTAGCTTTAGGAGCGATCGCACAATTGATCCCTATATCCTTTGGGGATTGGAATTAGGGTGGCCTGAAGCTGTTAAAACCCAATTAGTTGGCTTGTTACAATCCCAAGCACAAAAATCCTACTTTAAAAACTACAGTCTATCTACCAACGATCAGCCCTGGCAGACTAGGAACAAACAAACCTCAACCGATGCTTCAGTAAACTTCTTGAGTACCAAGTCAGCTTTTGCGATCGCATCACTGCTAGAAGATGATCCATATGCTACAACCCTACGGCAGTACGTCCAAAACCTAGCTCAAGAAAATCGTGGCTATCTTTCAGGACGTTATGGGAATTCCCAAAATAATCTTAAGGCTTCAATAGACGTTAACACTAATGCCATGATTTTAGAAAGTTTACTTTACCAAGCCAGAAATCGTCGTCCTCTCGCCTTTTAATATCTCAGGATGAGGTGAGAAACTAGATGGTAGACTTCTTTCAAAAGTCTTTTTCTTACCCCTCCGTAGCCGTCCCTAAAGTTGATCGAGGAGTAAAGTTTCTTACTTCCCCAATACACAAGGGGATTGAGGGGATAAATTGACGATTTTTGTGAGAAATTTCTTAAATAAGCACAATTTTCTCTGTGCTAGATGTTTCTTTATGCCTTGCACCGTAAATTTTATTCCCTATTTTGGGCTTGCTCATGACTCGCAGTTACTTTGCTGATCATCCACAAAGCTTTCCTGGGAATAGCAGATCTCGTTTAAAAGAAAGAACTCTGCTATTTCGCTATCTGGCAGAAATCAATCTTATTCTAGGAGCTTGGTATTTATACTGGCGGATCAATAATTCGATCAATTTTGATGCTCTGTGGCTATCAATTCCCTTGCTACTGGCAGAAATTTATAGCTACATTGGCGGTTTGATGTTCACAATTGGGCTTTGGCGACCACTTGTGCGAGAAATCAAATCTATTGATCAGTTAAGACCACCAATGCCACAATCAAAGTGGCCAACAGTGGATGTATTTATTACCTGCTACAGTGAGCCACCAGAAATGGTGGAAGAAACAGCCAGAGCAACTTTGGCAATGGATTATCCAGCCAGTAAACTACGGGTTTATATACTGGATGATGGCAACTCAGCAGAAATGCGAGCAATGGCGCAAAGACTAGCTATAGAAGATTTGCAGTCACCGTTATTGCAGGAAGAAGCACAGCGAATAGAAGCAGAGCGAAGTCATTTAATTAGCCGCCTAGAACAACTCGAAGAATTAGCACCTGAAATCGAATTATCAGAACAAATATTGCACGACTTCTCATCTAAGGGTGCAGAAGTTTTTGATCCACAAGCTATAGGAATATTAGAGCGTCTCCGCCAATTTATTCTCTGGCTACAACCACATCAGGTTACAATAAATGATTGTATTAGCACAGATCGACAACAACTAGAACAAGCTATTCATGAAAAAGACTTAGAATTAAGCGATCTTGCTCGTTGTCGTTATTTTGCTCGTCCAAAACCTGCTGGCGTAGCCCACCATGCCAAAGCTGGTAACATCAATTACGCGATGTTTTCTGGTGAAACTTCAGGAGAGTTTGTAGTTACTCTGGATGCAGATCATATACCCAGACCACAATTTCTCAAGCGTGTACTGCCTTACTTTTATAATTACAACGTTTTTAATGGGCAATATGAGGGTAACAAAATTGCCTTTGTGCAGACACCCCAAGATTTTTATAACTTACCTGCGGGCGATCCTTTTGGGCATTCAGCAAATTTATTTTATGGCCCCATCCAACAAGGTAAAGATGGTATGAATTCAGCCTTCTATACGGGAACAAATGCCATTCTTAGACGGGAGGCAGTTGTGAGTGTAGGGCTGCAATATTTTGCTGATGAATATTCTAAAGACGAAAAAAGGTTAGATGAATTTGAATTAGTTGGGGGCGTATCCAGTAATAGTATTACTGAAGATATGAACACTGCTATGCGCTTACACGGTGCAGGTTGGAAATCTGTTTACCATAATGAAATCTTGGCACAAGGTTTAGCTCCAGATGACTTAAGTTCAACAATTAAACAGCGACTACGTTGGGCGCAAGGAACTATTCAAGTATTACAACGAGAAAATCCTTTAACTAAGCCAGGGCTAAGTTTTTGGCAAAGGTTACAGTATTTCCAGACAATGTATAGTTACTTTTCTGGTTTCTTTGTATTTATACTTATTGCTTGCCCAATCCTTTTCTTTTTCACAGGCGTTATTCCTGTCAAAGCTTATGGCCCTGATTTTGCTCTGCACTTTTTTCCAGCTTTTATCGTTAACAGATTAACTTTCTTGGCGGCTACTTGGGGAATTCCTGCTAGAGAAGTTTGGCGTTCAGAGCAATATGCTGTAGCATTTTTCCCGCTGTTTATTCAAGCTGTTGTGAGTGTGTTGACAGGTAAGCCAATTAAGTTCCAGGTAACGCCTAAACAGCGACAAGCTGGTGTTTATTTTGAATTGGTGAAGCCACAGTTAATTATTTTCGGTTTAACGATTTTAGGAATTTTGTGGAGTCTGTATCGTTTTATAACTGGCAGTTTAGATCAGCCTTTGGTTCACTTGTTTAATACAGGTTGGTCTATTTATAATTTGGCACTACTCTGGGCAGTGATCCAAGCTGCTCGTTGGCAACCCAAAGAATTCTCCTGAGTAGTCAACACTCAACAGTGACGAACTTGAGTTTTAAGTTTAACTATAGCCATCTACTTATTTTGGCTAATCAGCCTCAATCCCCGCTAAACTATCAAAATTGAATTGTTTACCACCTACTAGGAGTTAAGTTGCATGAGTGCGGAAGCTAAGGTTGTTGAACCCACCGGGATTTTAGACGGAATTAGAGGTAATAACCTGCGTCGAGAAATAAGTGATCTTGTGGCTGCTGGAGCCAAAACAGTGTTGATTGACCTGAAAAATGTCACTTTTATGGATAGTTCTGGCTTAAGTGCTTTGGTGTCAGCCCTCAAAACAGTGCGGACTGCTGGTGGTAAGCTATATCTATCTTCAATCAATGATCAAGTAAAAATGGTGTTTGATCTAACTCGTATGGATCGAGTTTTTGAAACTTTTGCCAGCGTTGATGAGTTTAATAAATCTGTATCCAACGAATCTTAGGCTCGCTGTTAGCTAATGAAGGTAGCTTAAAGGTAAAAACCCAACCCCCTCCCCGTGAACAGGGAGGGAGCTATTTTTTAAAAGAAATTTACTTTTAACATAGACAAATCATCATCAAAAGCACCATCAGAAGTACCAATTTTTATTTTTTCTAATAAGTGATTGAGATTTAAATGATTTTTTTGTAAATCTTGCAGTACATCAATTAAGGCATCTAACCCCCAAAGTTTACCATTTGGCAGATTAATTTCGTAAGCACCATCACTAAAAATATATAAAGTGCTGTTGCTAGTTATTTGACAATATTGATCTTCAAAATCTTCATCAGGTAAGATGCCAATTGGTAAAGCTGGAATACCTAGCTGTTTTACCTCAATTTCGCTATCAGAGGCTCCAGGTAATAGTAGAATTGCTGGCGGATGTCCACCAGTGGCATAAACAAGTTGACGAGTGACATGATTATAAACTCCATACCAAATAGTGAAATACTTATCGGTAGTCATTTCAAAAACTTGGTTAAGAGATTTAAGCACATCACTAGGTTGGGCAAAGTTAGTATTAGGTAAAGATTGCGATCGCATCACATTCAATACCGAAACTGACAGCAAAGCTGAACCCACCCCATGTCCCGATACATCCAGCAGATAAATAGCTAAATGCTCATCATCAAGTTTATAAAAGTCGAAACAATCTCCCCCTAACTCAGCCGAAGGTTTAAATAATGCTTCTGTTGTGATTGGTTCCTTTAATGGTTGAGGTAAAAGCGATCGCACATATTCAGCAGCTTCATCCAATTCTGTGCGTAACTTTTGGTTAAGGTCTTCCAACTCTCTTTTTTGAGTTCGCAAGTCTTCATTCAGCAGGTATAATCTTAACCCTGCTCTCACCCGCGCCTTCAATTCATTCATATCCAGAGGCTTAGAAAGGAACTCATCGGCTCCAGCATCAAGCCCCATAACACGATCCTCTACCTCTCCCTTTGCCGTCAAAAGCACAAAAAACGTGCTAGATAGTTCCTGATCAGCTTTAACTGTACGACACACCTCTAGCCCATCTACAGGGGTCATCATCCAATCACAGATAATTAAAGCCGGACGTTGTTCTTTAGCAAATTTGATTCCTTGTTCACCATTACTTGCTACGATTGCTTCATAGCCTTGATTAACAATGGTTCTTTTTAAAATCATCCTTAAGGTAGGATCATCATCAATAATTAAAATTTTAAACATGAAAAATTATTTAGTTAATTTGAGATTTAGCTAATTTAGATAAAATTACGATACATTTTAGCTTACCACTACATCAAAAGATTGGTTGATTTACCAATGCTTCAGAAAATTTCTCTCCGAGTTAACTCAGACCTTCACGATTCCGAAAAAGTTTTGTCTTGGTTTGAACAGTTAAATCATCCGCCTCTGCCTAAGCCAGAAGTTTGGTGGCAGTGTTTAACATTGCTTCAGGAAGGCTTTGCTAACATTGCTGAACACGCGCACAAACAGTTACCGCCGGAAACTCCGGTTGATATAGAAGCTATACGCTCTAACGATGCTATAGAAATTCGGATCTGGTCTTTTGGGCCACCATTTGACTTAAATCAGAGATTAAATGAAATACCTGAACTTGATGAAAATGATGGAGAACGTGGGCGTGGCTTGAAAATGATGTCAATTATGGCTGATTATTTAAGTTATGAAAAAACCTTAGATGAGCGGCGATGTTTAATAATTAGGAAAAATTATTAACTATAATTAACAGGATTTACGTGATTCAATATTCAGAATAGTAGGTTGGGTTAAGTGTAGCGCCAACCCAACAATAATCTTGATGGATGTTGGGTTCCACTTTGTAGGCGCTCCGCGCAGGCTACGCCCACAAACCAACCTACAGATATTTTAATTGTAATCTGTTCTATTCACAAAAAGCAGCTAAAAAAGCATCAAAAGGTTTGATATTCTTGCTTATTTACTATTCACAAAATCTTCAATTTGGTGAAGAAATGTTTCTAAATCTGATAAGATATCACTAAATCCTGCTTGTTGTTGGTGTACCATTTGTTCGAGTTTTTCTGCTGCTAACTGCATAGGTTTAGCTCCCACATTGGCACTAGCACCTTTAAGGTGATGAGCTTCCCGCCCAAGCTTCTGCCAATCATTTTGCTCAACAGCTTCTTTGACTTCATCTATATGCGTTTGGGCATCTTCGACAAACATTTGCAACAGTTCTATCTCAAAGTCAGCGTCACCGTCAGAAATTTCATGCAAGTGTTCCCAATCAAGCTCGAGTGAATTAGCGTTGTTTGTAGAATCTTCTTGGTCGGACAAAATTGCCTCCTATGTATTAAGTATTTCCTTGCTCCATTTTTCCAGCATTGCTGCCAATTTGTCTTTTGAAGCTGGTTTACTCATATAATCGTTCATTCCAGCATCTAGACACTTTTGTAAATCTTCTTTAAGCGCATTAGCTGTCATTGCTACTACCACAGGACGACGACCGCGTGCAAACCAATTTTCTGGTCGCTGTAAAATTTCCCCCGTAGCTGTATAACCATCCATGATAGGCATTTGGCAGTCCATCAACACAAGATCGTACGGAACTTTTTCTAGTAGATGCAAAACTTCTTCACCGTTAGCTGCCACATCAGCTTCATAACCCAAGTTTTTCAACTGTTTGAGAGCTACTTTCTGATTAATTAAATTATCTTCAGCTAACAAAAGCTTGATTTTGCGTGACTCAGGTGCAGATGTATTGGCTGCGGTATCTCGATGTTCAGGTAACTGAAAGCTTGCTACTTGTTCATTATCAATAACATTTGTCTGGGATGCTCCTGGTTGAGTTCCTAAGACATTCATAATAGTATCTAAAAGTTTGGATGGCTTAACAGGTTTAACCAAATAAGCAGCAAATCCAATACTTAGGGCTTTTTTCACCTCATATCGTTGATTGGTAGAAGTGAGCATAATTAATGGTAAATCAGCCCAAGCTGGATTAGCTTTGATTTGTTCTCCTAAAGTTAAGCCATCTGTCTTAGGCATTTGCATATCAACTAAGACAACATCATAAGGTTGATGTTGGTCGTAAGCTGTTTGTATAGCTGCGATCGCACTATCAGCACTATCCGCTTCATCTACAATCATTTCCCAAGGGCTAGCTTGATGGTGAACAACTTTGCGATTGGTGGCGTTGTCGTCTACAACTAACAGTCGTTTACCTATTAAACTGACATCTTTGATTTCTGGAGGGTAGGGCTGAGATTGCTTGTGGAACAAAATTGTAAACCAAAAAGTAGAACCTTGCCCCAACTCACTTTCTACCCCAATTTCTCCCCCCATTAAGTTAACTAGCTGCTTGCAAATAGCTAGTCCCAAACCTGTACCGCCATATTTACGGCTAGTGGAAGCATCTACTTGAGTAAATGGGGAAAAAAGTTTGCTTTGCTGTTCAGGAGTAATTCCAATCCCAGTATCTGCGATCGCAAATTTGATAGTAGCCGTATCAAAACTTTCTGTTTCCAAAAATACTTTAATTACTACTTCTCCTTGAGCGGTAAACTTGATCGCATTGCCGACTAAGTTAGTCAAAATTTGTCTGAGCCGACCTGCATCACCTCGTAGACGGGTGGGGACATTGCTATAAATTAACGCGGCAATTTCTAACCCCTTATTATGAGCTTGGGGAGCCAGTAACTCTAGGACTTCCTCAACTGTAGTAGATAAATCAAAGTCGAGGATTTCGATATCCATTTCCCCAGCTTCGAGTTTAGAGAAATCTAAAATCTCGTTGATTAAAGTTAACAGAGCGTCACCACTGATGCGAACTGTTTCCACAAAATCTCGCTGTTCTGGATTCAGGGGAGTTTCTAAGAGTAATCCTGTCATTCCTAAAACTGCATTCATCGGAGTGCGGATTTCATGGCTCATATTTGCTAAGAAAGCACTTTTAGTTTGAGAAGCTAATTCAGCTTCACCACGCGCAACTTCAAGTTCTTGGCGCTGACGAATTTCTAGTTTTAGTAGTTCAGCTTGTGCGATCGCAATTCCTACTTGATCGGCTATTTGTCGCAACAAATCAACTTCCCCATTAGTCCATACTCTAGGTTGGTTACATTGATGAGCAATCAAAAAACCCCACAAATCTTCCTGTAGCAACAGGGGGACTACTAAATTTGCCTTAACCCCAAAATTTTGCAAAAATTCTCGATGACAAGGTTGGATATCAGCCTGCTCAATATCTGTTATTGCTCTAATGCGTCCTTGGCGATACCTTTGGCGATATTCTTCCCCAAAGCACGCATCAGGAATATTTTGCTGTTGCAGTGGTTGACAACCAGGAAAAACTGCTTCAGTGACAATAGTACCCAATCCGTCTGCTAATAATTGATAAATTAATACTCGATCAGACTGAAGAATTTTTTGGACTTCAGTAACAGTAGTTTTGAGAACGGCTTCTAATTCCAAAGATTGACGAATCTTGAGAGCAATGTCAGTAAATAATTGCGAGCGCAATTGCTGACGCTGTAATTCCTCTTCTGCTCGTTTACGTTCCGTAATATCGCTACCAATATCTAGAAAACCTGTGATATTGCCTTGAGCATCCTGCAAAGCCGTCACTGACAATAACACGGGGAAGCGACTACCATCTTTGCGAACATAAGTACATTCCCGCTCTTGTGAACCTCCAAAGCGTGTCTGAGTAATCGAAACATCAAGTCCACGCTCAACCGGAACGCCAGTTTCGCTAGATAACTCAAGTGTCCATTCCCGTAACTCCTCTGGATCATGGATAATTTCAGCAGTTGTTTTTCCAACTACTTCTTCAGCCGCATATCCTAATAATCGTTCAGCAGCTTTATTAAAAGTTAGGATTGTGCCATCTATATCAGTGGAAATAATCGTATAGTTGGCACTATCTAAAATTGCCCGTTGAAGAGTGGTTGTTTCTTGAAGTGATTCTTCTGCACCAATGCGTTTGATAAATTGCGCGATTTGACTGCCAATTCCCCCAATCATATTCAGCAATTCTTGATCTATTGGCTGATTTTCTCGCCTAAAAAAAGTCATCACACCTAAAATTTCTTGATCGGCGATAATGGGAAAACCAAAAGCTGTGTGCAACCCTACTTTCGTTGCTAGTAACTGGCGCTGGAAGTTGCCATCATTAATAACATCATCAATCCAAATAGGTGTGCGATCGCTCCAAACTTGACCAGGTAAACCATTGCCTGGTGCAAAAGTAATTTGTTTAGCTACTGCCTCAAATTCTTCAAAAAGTGACTCACTAGCGGGGTGACTATTCCCACAAATTGAGTTAGCGGGTGAAGATTTTTCTGTTGACGATTTAATACTGTCTTTGCGATGCCAAATGTCCACACAATACAGTAAATTCGTTTCTGGGTCTAAATTCCAAAATTCACCAACATCCAAGCCCAAGCTATTGCACATCGCTTGTATGAGCTTGGGAATACCGCTTGTTAAATTCTCGGACTCTGCTAATACCCGCGTAATTGCGTACTGTGCAGCTAAACGCCGTTCTGCCCGCTTGCTATCTGTGCGATCAATCCCAGTGCAAACAATGAATTGAACTGAGCCTTGCTCGTTGAACAAGGGTGTGTTTGTCCAGGATATTTGCCTACGGCTACCGTCTTTAGTAACCCAACAGCTTTCATACTGATTAGAGGATTTGGTTGCTAGTAATTCCTCCAACACAGCTTTGACTGCCTCTATTTGTGATGAAATTACAAATATGTTCCAGAAAGACCTATCCCTGACCTCATCAAAGGTATAACCTGTTATTTCTTCACAAGCGCGATTGAAGCGAATAATTTGCCCATTTGTATCCAGAACCATTACTAAGGCGCTGGCTGTATCATTAATCGCTGTGATAAAGTTGCGCTCTTGTTTCAAGGATGATTCCGCAACTTTACGTTCAGCTATTTCACGATTAATCAGGTAATATACTGAACCGAGAATCGCGCAACTCACAACAACGCCACTTACAGATACCAAAATGGTTTGTTGAGCTAAAATCTTGGCATTGTGCGATCGCACCTGCAACAAGTTTCTCTCCTCTTGCTGCATCTGTGCAACGACAAAGCGAACTTGATTCATCGCTTGTCTACCTTGATCAGTTTGGATAAACCGCACTGCTGCATTAAATCCCTGATTTTTCCGCACTTGCACAACTTCACCAAGCAAGTCTATTCTTTTACCAATTAATGGTTCTAGTTGAGCAAGTCGCTGCTGCTGCGGTATGTTATCTTTGGTTAAACTTCTCAGTTGTCTAAGATCTTGTTGAATCTGGGGAATAGCCGTATTGTAAGGTTCTAAATAAGCCTCATCTCCTGTAAGCACATAGCCACGTTGACCAGTTTCAACATCCTTAAGTCCAGAAATTACACTTTCAAGCTCTTCCAAAACTTCATGAGTGTGTGCTACTAACCTAGAAGCTTCAACCAGTCGGTTAATACTGTGGTAAGAAAACCCACCAACTAATAACAAAATTGCTGATGTCAACCCAAAGCCTGTAGCAATTCGTCTAAAAAACCGATGCCGCACGTTTTTAGAACGTTTGTTCTCATTTGTAGCAAGTACTAAATTGGCTAAATTTCGCCTTAGTTCCATTTGCTTGACAACTTGGCGACCTAAAATGCGTAATGCCTCTACCTGTTCTGGATTAAGCTGACGTGGAACCCGATCAATTACACACAAAGTTCCTAAAGCGTGTCCTTCAGGGGTTTTTAAAGGTGTGCCAGCATAAAAACGGATATTGGGGTCAGCAGTTACTAATGGATTATCCTGAAACCGATGATCGGCGGTTGCATCATCAACCTTCATAACTTCATCTGGTTTGAGGATCGCATGGGCGCAAAAAGCATTGTCGCGCGGGGTTTCTAGCGCCTCTAAACCAAGTTTTGACTTAAACCACTGACGGTTAGCATCTACTAAACTAATTAAAGCGATCGGAGTTCCACAAATATAAGAGGCTAAACGAGTGATATCGTCAAATGCTTCTTCCGATGGGGTGTCGAGGATCTTATACTGGCGCAGTGCTTCGAGTCTTTCTGCTTCATTATCAGGCAAGGGAGCTTTCATATATATAGATCCTCATACACAGATCCAATAGTAATTAGGCAGTGTGGTTAAAACTTGTTAGTCACAAACATCGGGGACATGAGGGAGATGAGGCAGTATTATTTATATAGTAGACTTCTTTAGCTTCTATATCTGTTTCAGATTGGGTTGAAACAGGTTGCTCGTGCTTACTCTGCCGTATATATATAATTACTTTAGGGATCAATAAATTAACAGTTGTTAGAAAATTTTTAATATGTACTAACTAATAACTACCAAAAATCAGTTATTTTTTTTACAGCTTATATCAACTTTTGTAATTACTTCTGAGTAGTAGAACTTACGCAGAAAAAAGCGTCACTATCTTGATTACACTATAACTAGGGTAAATTAACTTGCCCTGATTAAATAAGTAGTGGGTTAACACTGCGTCTCGCTCGCGATTAATCTAAAATTTAAATACGTCTTAGCTTATTACAATCCCCAACCTATAACACCCGCTCAAAATAAATTTCAACAGTAAGATAGCAAAGCTCTTAGCCTGTAATCTTGCTGTTGAAAAATAATTAATTGCAGATAATCTACGAAAACTTAGTAGCGTTCTCTAGAGAAATTACCACTTCTACGGAAATTACCACCACCTCCAGTTTCGGTACGTGGCTTGGCTTTATTCACTTTCAGATCCCGCCCCATCCATTCTGCTCCATCAAGGGCTTCAATAGCTGCAGTTTCTTCGGCATCTGTTGACATTTCGACAAAACCAAAACCACGCATCCGACCTGTTTCACGGTCGGTCGGTAGTTGTACCCGCTTTACTGTTCCATATTCAGCAAAAACTTGGGTAAGGTCTTCTTCAGTAACTTGGTAAGACAAGTTTCCTACATAAATGGACATTGACAATCTCCCGTCATCTGATTTCGTAGAGAATTGATTCGGAGAGATGTCTGTAAACACAAGAACATAAACTCTGAAGCCGAATTAAACTCTGTAAAGTCGATTTTAGCACATCTTAATAATTACTGTATAGAAAATATCTTAAAAAAAGTTTACTGTGGGATTAAATATTCCATGCTAGTAATATCTATCTCAATTAAAGAGCAAAAGCTTAATATCAAGTGGCATTAATAAAGGTACATCCTGTGGGTGACTAATGGATAGTTGAGTAATTACTCCTTTACGAATCTACCTCTCTACAAAACCTATATAGGACTTAGGATTTTTACTAAATATTTAGGCTTTGAGGACTGGCGATTAGTGGCGCAGGAATTAGCCTTAATTTATCAAAATGAGGGAACTCTTAACTTTTTCAACCTGCGTAAGTCCTCGTATAGGTAAAAAATTGTATTTCTCTAACGAGATGGCTATAACTAATGCCCAGGGGTGGTGCATTTATCTAGTATAAGTGTAATTATCTAAAGGTAGATATACTTGAGTAATATTTGTATTGTTAATCATAAAAAAAAATATTAAATATGATGTATGGTGGCAGCGATGCCTTCTGTTCTTAAAAATTTTCAGTGCCTTAACACCTATAAAGTTTAAGTCAGGCACAAAAGGCATAAGATGCTAAACATCAAACGCTCTCAAGTTCAAGGTTATGGTGTTGCTGTCTTCACAGTAGCGATCGCTCTAATACTCAAGCTAATGCTAAAACCCTGGGTGGCTCTAGAAGACAGCCCTTTTCTGGTGTTTTTTGTCCCAATAATGATTAGTGCTTGGTATGGCGGAATCGGGTCAGCATTATTGGCGACGGCGTTGGGAGGTGTCGTTGGCTATTTATGGACAGCGCCAAGCCATGTCTTGTCAAGTAACTCTGTTGGGGACAGCTTGCGGTTGGTAATCTTCCTGTTAGAGGCGTTGTCGATCAGTTACTTTATTACAGCACTACAATTAGCCCAGCGACGCTCTGAGTTAAATAAAGTAGAAGCACAACAGCATTTAGAATCTTTAAGCCACAGTGAAGAAGGCTTTAGATTACTGATTGATTGTATTAAAGACTATGCGATCTATCGACTTGATCCGCAAGGATACATTGTCAGTTGGAATGAAGGAGCCGAAAGAATTAATGGTTATCAGATAGCGGAGATTATTGGGCAACATTTCTCTTGCTTTTATACTGAAGAAGATTTGAACAGTGGTAAGGGAGAACAAGTTCTCAAATTAGCCGCAGAAACGGGTAGATTTGAAGATGAAGGTTGGCGTGTACGTAAAGACGGCTCAAGGTTTTGGGCGAATGTGGTAATTACAGCTTTACGCGATCAAACAGGAAATCTTAAAGGCTTTGCTAAGGTAACGCGAGACGTTACTCACAGCAGACGTTTAGAAGCAGAACGTAATCAATTACTGGCGCGTGAACAAGCTAGTCGCGCTTTAGCAGAGACAGCTAACGAGATGGTGCAACGTCTTCAGGCAATTACAGATGTAGCGATCGCACCATTATCCCTCGAAGATCTCCTGCGTGAGTTACTTAACCGCATCAGCGAAATTTTACGAGCCGATACAGCAGCAATTTTGATGATGGACTATCAGCGCAATTGCTTGGTTGTCAAGGCTGCCAAAGGATTAGAAGAAACAGGTGCAGAAGTTTGCATACCTATAGGTGAAGGTTTCGCTGGACGGATTGCTTTAGAACATCACCCCTTGATCATTCAGCAAGATGCTTATACTCAGGTATATAATCCCGTCTTAAGTCTGCACCAAGTTCAGTCATTGCTCGGTGCGCCACTGTTGCTAGATAACAGACTGATAGGAGTTATCCGAGTAGGTACTCTCCTACCCCGCCAATTCAGCCAAGATGATGTGCAACTGCTACAACTTGTTGCCGAACGTGCTGCATTAGCAATTGAACGCGCACGTTTAAATGAAGCAGAACGGCAAGCGTTAGCACAAGCGCAGGAAGCTAACCGTTTAAAAGATGAATTTTTAGCAATCGTTTCTCACGAACTCCGCACACCTATGCAATCAATCCTTGGTTGGTCGCAAATGCTCCGTAAACGGGAACTCAAGCCAGAGACAGTTACCAAGGCACTAGAAACACTTGAGCGCAATGCTAAACAACAAGCCAGAGTAATTGACGATATTTTAGATGTTTCACGGATTATTAGGAAAAAAATTAGCATCCGTCTAATACCACTTAATATTGCCCCTATTATTGAGTCGGTAATTATTAGTATGAGTCCAGTCGCCGCAGCTAATAATATTCAGATAACATCTACAATTAATGCCTCAACCAGTCAAATATTAGGTGATCCAGACCGCTTGCCACAAATAATTAACAATCTGCTTTCAAATGCTATCAAGTTTACTCCTCAAGGCGGAAGCGTAGAAATTAAACTTGAGCAAACGGAATCTAACGTTCAGATTACTGTAATTGATACTGGGCAGGGTATTGAAGCTGAATTCTTACCTTATGTTTTTGATGGTTTTCGACAAGCTGATAGCTCACGTACCAGAACGCATGGTGGGCTAGGTTTAGGGTTGACAATTGTGCGCTATTTAGTAGATTTGCATAGTGGAACCGTGCAAGCTGATAGTGAGGGTGAAGGAAAGGGAGCAAAATTTACTATTAAATTACCAATTCACCAACCAGAATTAAGTAATGAAGAAAAAGGAATTAGCGGTGAACTTGATCCATCACGCATCTCATCACAACCAGCTCAGAAAAAAGCCCGTCCTAAATATATTTAAATAAACTCCTCAAGTTTTTTTAAATATGCTACTTCACAGCATATAAATACAAGGAGGTAGTAAAGTAAAACACATTCACCACAATCATTAACCCTTTGCCAATGTATGAGTGAACAAAGGGAAAGGCGTATACTGTTGCAGCTAAGACCACTAAACGCTCAACTAAGCTGACAATTCTGCCATGTTTAGTTACATCCCAGTAAGATATCGGACTAATAAAACGATAATTGCTGAAGGGAAAAAAGTGCCTATGTGCATCATCATTGTGGACTGGTAAATCACCTAAAGAATGCAGCACTAAACTAATAAACATAACTTTCATCTGTTCCCATCCTAAATAGTGAGCGATAATTATCCCAATCACTGCTAGGGGAATTGAATGAAAAGTAGCGATAATATTTTGCCAAAAAGGTTGATAGTAAGCTTTTGACCAGATTTCCTGCGCTGGTAGATGTTCAATAAATCTTGCCCAAAGGTAGAAAATAAAAATAGGTATATCAGCTAAAATAGCGCCAAAGACAATTGCAAGATTTGATTGAGGTCGGTGAAATTGACCGAGGATTGCAAGATTAATAATGGCGTGGCTGGGAGTGTTCACAATTTTAAATTTAGTTGGTTTGATTGGTTTTGTCTCTGGTATCCTCCAGGCTGGCTGATTTTATTCAACCGCCACTGGCAAAAATATCATCTTGATCCAGATGGTTGGAATTGGTTGGAATATGGTTTATTTTTAATTCCCTGTGGATTTTATCTTGCTTTATTAATTCGCTGGTTGCGTCTTGGTTTTCGTTCGCCTCGTTCTGAAGTTGGTGAATTTGCTCCCAATTATCAACAAGCTTTTCGAGATGAAGTACTAACTCCAATAGTTAAATATTATTTTCGTGCAGACCTTGCAGGAATTGAAAATTTACCACAAACTGGGCCATTGATTGTGGCAATGAATCATGCTGGGATGTGTTTTCCCTGGGATTTCCTGGGATTAGGTTATCTATTAAGCGAAGCACGGGGATGGGTAGTGCAACCGTTAGCTCATGTAACGTTGTTTAATCATCCTTGGTTGATTTGGTGGCTACCGCCAGGGTGGTCTAAGGTTTTGGGTGGTGTACCAGCACAAGCTGAGAGTTTTGAAGAAGCGATCGCACAACAGACTATTTTACTTTATGCCCCCGAAGGTTTGCGCGGCCCTGCTAAAGGTTGGCGCAAACGTTACAAGTTAGAAACATTTCATCCGAGTTTTATCCGCTTGAGCGATCGCTACCATATTCCCATTTTGCCTGTTGTTTGTATCGGTAGCGAATCTTTACACTCTTGGGCATTCAACTTTAAAGGTGGTGCTAAACGTTTAAAACTGCCTTTTTTACCAATTTCTTTGTTAATGATTGCTTTCGTTTTCTTCCCTTCAATGGGAGTTTGGGCAATGAAAACTCGCCTACATTACGAAGTTCAACTTGTTTATCAACCTTGGCTAAAAACAGACTCCACCATTTCTGATCAAGCAGCCTCGCAAACCTCCGTCGATACAGAAGCATCTGCAATTTACCAACAAGCACAAAGTTTACGAGCTAAGTTACAAACCAAAATTACTCAGTTATCAAGCTTTACGGACAATTCATCTACAAATTAACACTGATCCATTAGTTTTAAAAGCTGGCTGGTCTAAATTAGATTTTCACCCAGGTGGTTCAGTAATTATACTGAATTAATTTAGTTACTTATAAATTTGAGATTTTTTCGCTAAAATATATCTTAAGGTAGAAGCATCTAACCCAGCAAAATACTCTACATCCTTGTATAACTATAAGGAATTTTTATAAATTTTATGTTAAAAGTAACTTTAATCTACAGGCAATCAAAAGATATATATTTTAAAAAATTAAAGTAGCAAGATTTATTCCCTAAAAATTAGGTTGCTCCCTAATCAAGTGCAACAAATTAAGTTTTTCTTTAAAAGAGTATAGTTTTATTCAGTTTGCTAACCTTAAATTGTTAATGAGGCTAAGGATGTTACAACCTATCCAATCTAGTGACAAACTTTCTACAGATCCCAATCCTGAAGAGCTAAATAAATTAGAATTAGAAGCTGATTTTAACACTACTCTTATTCAAAATCCACAAGATAATGAAGGAAAAACTTATTCAATTTTAGACGATGCTACTTTAATTAAAAAATTTGTCCAAGGCGAAACTAAACTATTAGCAAATCAAAGCCTCAGAATTGATTCTAGTTTTGAACGGATAGAATTAACTACCCGTAAAGGTATAATTATTGGACTTTATACACTAAATAGTCAACCAATTTCAGTTTTGATTCGCTCTGGATCTGAGTATAATGAACTGCTTTATGAAAGTTTATTAGAAAACAATTTTATTTTAATAGGAAAATCAAATCAAAAAGGATTTGTCGAGTATCAGCAGTATATTCCCCCTACAGGATACAAAGTTAATTGTACACCAACAGTAGTGCTGTGGAGAAATTGGTGGATGGGTGAACGCAATGCTCATAAGCATCAAATTCAAATGGAAATTTTGATTTCTTTTAAAAATAAATGGTATCCGATTTCCGAAATAAGTAGTAATCACGGAATTTTTGATATTAAAACTTTAGTTGGCGAACTAACTTTGCATAGCGGTGAAAAAATAATATGGGTTAGTAAGTTAGCTGAAAATTCTAATCAAACAGGTGAACAGAATATAGTTAAACCAAGCTCAGATTTAGGTATAGATACAAATAGCTCAGAGAAATTTAATACTCAGCAAGCAGCTTCTACTAGGATTCAATCATCTACTACCATAATCCAAAATGATAACCAGGCAAATGATTATTCAAAAGAGCAACCTAATTCAGATTTAGAAGAAAATAATTTTAATACTAAACAAGCAGAGCAGCGTATAATTTCAAATTTTTCTACTAGCTCTATAAATTATAATTCTCCCAGCAAGTCTTATAATCATCAGTCAAATTCAGCAAAAAATAATGCTCATCAAACAGAAAGTTTCACTAGCAAAACTAGCACTAATCAAGCAAGGCAAGGTTTCCAAAATTTAGATCATTCTCAATTAGAAGACACTTTACAATCGCTAAAACTAAAAGCAATCCAAGCATTAGAAAATTATCTAGTTAATGGAGCAACAGAAACTAGAACCGAAGATGTTAGAAATGGTCATGGTCAAATAGTTAATACTAAAAGTATTACCATCAAAAATAACTGTCCAAACTGGGTAATAGAAAACGTTTTGCAAAAAAATGATTTACTACAAAACTATTCAGATAATTCAAAAAACTCACAAGAAAGTAGTAATTGTGGTGATTTAGATTTTCCCTTATAAGCCTGTTTATAACATTACGATTTCCACAAGCATGACTTTATTAAGTTGTTTCAGTACCAGAACCAAAGCGATAACCTTTGCCGTATACTGTGTGAATTAACGCCATTTCACCATTAACTTCTATCTTCCGTCGCAGTAATCTAATAAAGGCAGCTAAAACGTTACTACTAGGCGGCTCTACATTTCCCCATAAGTGCTGATAAATTTGGGTATGGGTTAAGAGTTGACCTGTGTTACCCATGAAATATTCTAAAAGGCGGCTTTCTTTTTCTGATAGCTCAATAGTGCGTCCTTGACGATAAGCTATTTGATTATCTAGATCGAGTTCTAGATCTGCTACTTGCATTCTTGCAGTTGTAGTCGTATCCAGTGTAGTTGCTCGACGTAGCAGGGCGCGTACTCGTGCTAGTAACTCTCTAAGTTCAAAAGGTTTAACTAGATAGTCATCTGCACCAGCATCTAATCCTTGTACACGATCATCTATAGTGTCTTTAGCAGTGAGAAAGAGAACGGGTGTTGTTTTACCTTGCGATCGCAATAGTTGGCAAATCTGCAATCCTGTAGTTTGGGGCAACATCCAATCTAATATCAACAAATCATAATCACCATGAGTTGCTAACTCGCTACCAACCGTACCATCGTCAGCAACATCAACAGTGTAACCCTCGCGGTTTAACACACGGCTCAGAGGGATTGTTAACTCTACCTCATCATCAACCAAAAGAATTCGCATATCTGGTTAAATTTGCACTCTCTTGCTCTGGCGGTAATCTAAAATTGAAAATTATCAAGATCGGGCATCAAGTTATAGAATATTTTGATTAACTTTGATTTCATTTGCATGGTTTGAGTATTGCTGGAGGGAATGATTAAATTATTCTGCTTGTAATGTTTGGGTTCCCATTGGAATTATCTATTACAACCCGATTTTAGGGAATGCGCCTACTATGCAACCACCTATTCCGCCTGGAACTATTTTACAAAACCGCTATCGAGTTACAAAACTTCTGGGTATCGGGGGATTTGGTCGTACGTATTTAGCAGAAGAGCAAGATCGTTTTAATGAAATATGCGTAATTAAAGAATTTAATCCTACTGACATTGGTACTGAAGTTCTAGAAAAGTCAAAAGAACTATTTCATCGGGAAGCAGCAGTTTTATATAAAATTCAACATCCCCAAATCCCCAAATTTCGGGCGGCGTTTGAGCAAGGTAAACGCCTATTTTTAGTTCAAGACTTCGTTGATGGTAGAACTTATGCAGCGTTGTTAGAGGAAAGACTCGAACAAGGTAAAACTTTCTCAGAAGTGGAAGCTATAGAGTTTTTGCAGCAAATATTGCCTGTATTAGAATACGTCCACACTCAAGGAATTATCCATAGAGATATTTCATTGGATAATATTATTTTGCGCGATCGCGATCGCTTACCTATATTAATTGACTTTGGTGTAGTTAAAGCAGGACTAGCCAAATTGCCCTCATCTCAACAGTTAACCCATGCAACAACTGTGGGAAAACTCGGTTACGCACCTAATGAACAACTCCAAACAGGACAAGTTTCTCCTAATAGTGACTTGTATGCCTTAGCCGTGTCAGTAGTAGTAATGATGACAGGGCGCAAACCAGAAAAGTTATTAGATGAATCTACAATGACTTGGCGCTGGCATCAATGGCTTCCCAGCATCACCCCTTGGTTTGCTAAAGTACTTAATCGGATGCTTAGTCTCAGACCTAATAATCGTTATCAATCAGCCAGCGAAGTTATCCAAGCTTTACGCGCTTTAGAAGGATTAGTTGCTAAAACATCTCCAGATGTCAAGAACTCAGGAGCCAACCCACCAATACCTTTGCACAAAGTTACCCGCCGCGCTACACCAGTGCGTCCTCAACCTGCTAAAAAAACTTTTAATTTTCAGTTTAATAGTCCTTGGATTTTAGTCGGGCTAATATCAGGAGTATTTTTATTATTAGCTATTGTCCCAGTAATGTTGCTCGGTTCAATGTTTCCAACGAGTAATCTGCAAGTATCTCCCAGGTTGGCAAAAGCTCTTAAAGGCAGTAAAGTTAGTTCTCCAACGCCTGTAGCAGGCTTATCACCATCTCCTACTCCTTCCACAGTTGGGCAAAGCGAGACTATCAACCTAGTGTTAGGACAAGCTACATCCAAGCAAGGGCGTTTGGTAGCTAACAATAACATCACCTACGTTATTGCAGCCCAACAAGGACAGCAGTTAAATACCTCGGTTGTTAAAGGAGGGGTAACAATCACTGTTTTAGCACCTAGCAAAGAATTGCTCAGTTTCCAAACCAAACAAGTACCACGCTGGGAAGGAATTTTACCTGTTGCTGGAGAATATTACGTGCAGTTAAATTTAATCGACGGCGTAAGTGAGAGTGATTACCTGCTAGATATTAATTTAACTAATCCATCCGAAGCAGTACCTACTAGCAGCCCTATTCCAACTACATCGAGTACTACTACACCTTCCCCTACTAGCAGCCCTTTCCCAAGTACATCAAGTACTCCTACGCCTTCGCCTTAGCTGAGAAATTATCCAAAAAGTTGATTGAAGAGGTTTTTTACCACAGATGAACACAGATAGGCTCTTAGTTGAGAAACTATCCAAAAAGTTGATTGAAGAGGTTTTTAACCGCAGATAAACGCAGATATTTTTTCCAGCTAATTCGTTTTTGGCTAAGATTTTAGTTGAATTCCCATGCTTGCTAATTTTTAGTAAACCACTGACATAGTATAAAATTTGTGAGCGCTGTTGATGCGATTCCTTAGTCCTAGCCCCTTACTCCTTCGGAGTCACTTCGCGATTTCTCTGCGCTAGCAGTACGCACAGCTATGCGCTACGCGTAGGCTACGCCAACACGCTTACTGATATTTTTAATCAAATTTACAAGTTTTTAATCCATGATTACCGTTGCATTGCCGAAAGGCGCACTCTTATCTGATAGCATTCGCCTCCTACAAGCTGTTGGATTAGACTTTAGTGCTTTTCTGGACAAAACTAATCGTCAACTTCAAATTTATGACCCTACTAACACAGCCAAAGCTTTGTTAGTTAGGGCGCAAGACGTTCCGGTGTATGTAGAATATGGTCAGGCACAACTGGGAATTGTTGGTTATGACGTTTTGAAGGAGAAGACATCCCAAGTTGCTCATTTAGTTGACTTAAAGTTTGGCGGTTGTCGTTTGTCAGTAGCCGTAAAAGAGTCAAGTCCTTATCGTTCAGTATTAGAATTACCACCACACGGTCGAGTTGCCTCAAAGTTTGTTCATTGCGCCCGTGAATACTTCAACAGCTTAGATTTACCTGTAGAAATTGTTCCTCTCTCTGGTTCAGTAGAACTAGGGCCAATTACAGGGATGTCTGAAGCAATAGTTGATTTAGTTTCAACTGGTCGCACTCTTAAAGAAAACGGCTTGATTGAAATTGAAATACTATTTCAAAGCACTGCTAGGTTAATTGCCCATCCTCTCAGTTATCGCCTCAACACAGGAAACCTCAATCAGTTAGTTGAGCAAATTCGGGACTCTACGCTGGCTGTAGTTTGATGATCGTATTTGATAAAATGTCAAGCATTGCTAAGGTTGCTCCATGAGTAGGTCGTCGTCAAAGACAAAGGTTGTATCAAATCAGAGAAAATCCTCTGATGGTAAATTATTAAATAGCGATCGCGAAACTGATTGGCGGTTATTTCTGCGATTAGTACCATACGCCCGCCGCAGTGGGCCCGAACTAGCTATTTCTTTAGTATTGCTAGTGCCTCTAGCAATATCAGGCGCAATCCAGCCGTTGATTATTGGAGAAGCGATTTCCTTAATTCGCCAAGAGTCTACAAAGTTTGCTTTTCTTCAAGGCAAATCTTTAGAAGAAGGAATCAATCTTCTCGCCACTTTATTACTGTTAACGATGGTCATCCGACTATTGTTTACAGCAATTCAAGGATACACCGTCCAAAAAGTCGGGCAAAAAATTACTGCTGATATTCGCGCAGATTTATTTGAACACGTCACCCATTTAGCAGTGCGATTTTTTGATCGCACACCAGTCGGAAAATTAATTACCCGCCTTACCAGTGATGTAGAAGCTTTGGGTGATGTGTTTACCACGGGTGCTATTGGAATTGTCAGTGATTTGTTTTCAATTGTAGTAATTGCAGTTGCCATGTTTGCTTTGCAATGGCAAATAGCTTTAATGCTAGTACTAATGCTAGTGCCAGTAACTGCTTTAATTATTTACTTTCAACAGCAGTATCGTAAGGCAAATTATAAAGCCAGAGAAGAACTATCCAGCCTCAACTCCATGCTGCAAGAAAACATCGTTGGCGTAAACATTGTACAGCTATTTCGGCGCGAGAAATACAACGCTGAAATGTTTCGCAGCATTAACAATCAGTACATCAAAGAACTAGATAAAACCATCTTTCATGACTCAGCAGTATCTGCCACACTAGAATGGATTTCCTTAATTGCGATCGCCGCAGTACTATGGTTAGGTGGATCAATGGTATTAGGCAACACCCTCAGTTTTGGTGTTTTATCTGCATTTATCCTTTACGCTCAACGTTTATTCGATCCCTTAAGGCAATTTGCTGAAAAATTCACAGCCATTCAATCTGGATTTACCGCAGTTGAGCGCATCAATGATATTTTAAATGAACCAATAGAAATCCGCGATCCAGAACAAGCTTTAGAAAAACGTTTTAGCATCTCATCTCCAGATGATAAAAATAGATCTGGTGAAATTCGCTTTGAAAATGTTTGGTTTGCCTACAAAAATGATGAATATGTAATAAAAGACTTAGATTTTATTATCTATCCTGGTGAAAAAGTTGCTTTAGTTGGCCCCACAGGTGCAGGTAAAAGTTCAATAATCCGTTTACTCTGTCGTCTTTATGAACCAACAAAAGGACGCATTTTAATAGATGGAATTGATATTCGCGACTTGCCACAAACAGAACTGAGAAGACATCTAGGCGTTATTCTGCAAGAAGGATTTCTCTTTGCAGGAGATGTCAAAACTAACATCACACTCGGAGAAACTTACTCACTAGACGAAATCCGTACAGCAGCACAGATAACCAACGTTGACCAATTTATTGAACAGCTGCCCCAAGGATACGATACCCAGTTACGGGAGCGAGGCACAAATTTATCTGGTGGTCAAAAACAACTATTAGCATTTGCCCGTTCAGCAATTCGTAATCCGCATATATTAGTACTAGACGAAGCAACCGCTAGTTTAGACGTTGGTACAGAAGCATTAATTCAAGATGCCCTTGACCGATTATTGGTAGAGCGTACTGCAATTATTATTGCTCACCGACTTTCAACAATTCGTAATGTTGATCGCATTTTTGTACTAAAACAGGGCAGTTTAATAGAGTCAGGTAGTCACGACGAATTATTAGAGCAAGGCGGAGTTTATGCAAGTTTGTACAACTTACAAATGTTAGGAACTTAACAATTAACAATGATCAATTAACAATTATCAATGAAGACAAAAAATTAACCTCATCTAAGCTAACCGCATTTAAATTGTACATTTTTAATTGAGAGAAAAGTTATTAAACCCTATAACCCTCTTCCCTCCCTCCTCTCCTCCTCAAACAGAAAATTTATAAACACAGCAGCTTATGACTTCCACCTCGCCAGTAGCTCAAGATTTAAATAATTCATTAGCATCAATAGATGCTGCTATTTGGTCTAAGTTACTGCAACAACTACTTGATAAAGAATCATTATCTTGTGAACAAGCATCACAACTAATGCAAGGGTGGCTAATTGAAGAAATTCCCCTAGTGCTATCAGGGGCAATTTTAGCTGCCTTGCAAGCTAAAGGCATTTCTGCGGATGAATTAGCTGGAATGGCTCAAGTTTTACAAGCTCAATCCTCATCATTATCCACTCCCCACTCCTCGCTTCCCACTCCCTTAATTGATACCTGCGGTACAGGTGGAGATGGAGCATCAACCTTTAATATTTCTACTGCTGTTGCCTTTGTAGCTGCTGCTGCTGGTGTTCCAGTAGCGAAACATGGCAACCGTTCTGCCTCTAGCAAAGTTGGTTCTGCTGACGTTTTAGAAGCATTAGGTATCAATTTGAATGCTGCTAGTGACAAGGTACACGCAGCAGTTCAAGAAGTAGGGATTACGTTTTTATTTGCTCCTGGTTGGCATCCCGCGTTGAAAGCTGTGGCATCTTTGCGAAAAACTTTGAAGGTGCGGACAGTTTTTAATTTATTAGGGCCATTGGTGAATCCGCTACGCCCTACTGGTCAAATAATAGGTGTGTCTGACCCTACGTTAGTATCAACAATTGCTCATGCTTTAAAGCAGTTAGGTACATCACAAGCAATTGTTGTGCATGGACGCGAAAAACTAGACGAAGCTGGTTTGGGAGACTTAACAGATTTGGCAGTACTGTCTAACGGTGAGGTGCAGCTAACTAGCATAAATCCCCAAAATGTAGGTTTAACACCAGCAACTTTGGGCGCATTGCGTGGTGGAGATGTTACAGAAAATGCTGAAATTTTGAAGAATGTGTTACAAGGAAATGGCACACCATCTCAACAAGATGTCGTAGCTTTGAATGCTGCTTTAGCACTCCAGGTAGGGGGTGCTGTACCTCTGGAAGATCATGCTCAAGGCATTTCTATAGCTAAAGATATTCTAAATACAGGTGCAGCCTGGTCAAAGTTAGAGCAATTAGTTGAGTTTCTTAGAGATTAAAAGTAACCAATAGCAGCGCGCCAATGATTGAGAGTGAATACTGCTATAGCCTCATAATTAAGTTGAGTTTATTAATATTAGAAAATGACCCGTGTAATCGGTTTAATCAGTGGTACGTCTGTAGATGGAATTGATGCAGCTTTAGTAGAAATTAGTGGTGAAGAGGCAGATTTAAAAGTAGAGCTTTTAACTGGCTCAACTTATCCTTACCCACTCGCGTTGAGACAACAAATTCTGGATGTCTGCGCGGGTAAAGCTATTTCTATGGCAGAATTGGCAGAATTGGATGATGCGATCGCTTATGAATTTGCTCAAGCTGCCCAAGCTGTTCAAGTTAACCACAAAAATCCTCAATTAATTGGTTCACACGGGCAAACCGTCTATCATCGACCTTTAAAGCAACAATCCCCAGCAAATTCTCCTGCTATCAACATGGCATATAGCTTACAACTAGGTAGGGGTGCTTTAATTGCTGATTTGACTCGTATCCCCACTGTAAGTAACTTTCGAGTAGCTGATATTGCTGCTGGTGGAGAAGGTGCGCCTTTAGTCCCTAAGATAGATGCCTGTTTACTAGGACATCCCACTAAAGCTCGGTGTATACAAAATATTGGTGGAATTGGCAATGTTGCTTATTTACCAGCTACAAATGACACTGAAAATGTAAATATTTCTGGTTGGGATACTGGCCCTGGAAATACTTTATTAGATATAGCAGTACAGCAGTTAAGCGACGGTAGCCAAACCTATGACAAAGACGGTAAGTGGGCGGCTACTGGAACTCCCTGCGATGCTTTAGTTCAGCAGTGGCTAACTCAAGAATACTTCCAAATTACTCCCCCAAAATCTACTGGTAGAGAGCATTTTGGCAGAGAATATTTACAGCAATGTTTAACTGATGCTCATAGCTATAATCTTAGCCCAGCCGATTTGTTAGCAACACTAGCAGAGTTTACAGTTGCATCAATTGTTCACAGTTACCGCAACTTTCTACCCCAAATGCCAGATGAGGTGCTATTGTGTGGCGGTGGTAGCCGCAATCTTTATTTAAAAGAACGCTTGCAAGCGCAGATTAATCCGATACCAGTATTAACCACCGATGAAGCTGGTGTGAGTGCAGATTTCAAAGAAGCGATAGCTTTTGCAGTTTTAGCTTATTGGCATCAATTAGGCATTACTGGTAACCTAATCCAAGCTACAGGCGCTAGACAACCAGCCATACTTGGGGAACTTTATCTACCTATTGGGTAACTATTGCAACAAAAATTGAATTAATCCAGTTTTTGCTCTGGGTTAATTTGTTTTGATATGCGTTTTAATTACCCAAAATGCAGATTCTGAGAGCCTGAGTGAGTATGGTTTTAAGGTTATAATTTTAAAATGGTAATGAAGTAAACAACCACAGCCATTTTGTCTGAAAGTTAAATTCTTCACTGCCCGGTCAATCAAAAACACTACAGCAACAAAACAAGATACCGATCTTTATTGTCAGATACATCTATTCTTAACTGAATAAAGAATGATGAATCGGCAGTGTTCGACATCTTAGATCAGGTAACAATCGTGGCACACTCGTTTTTAATGGAACCAGGACGCTGGACGCTTCAGGGCAATTGGCTGGAGCGTGATGAAATGCCAATAAGTGTCAAAGGCAAAACCTTAGTAGCTTGGGGACGCGAAAACTGGTACACGATGGTCACTAAGCTAGTATTTCCTGGTGGCGAACGCGATGAAATTTCCTTTCAATACAAAGGACATCTTGATATGGGAGAGCGCCAATATACTTTCGTACTACAACATAGCCTTTTAGGTCGTGTAGAGGGGGAAGGTTGGGTAGCTCCAGAATCAATTGTGCAACGCTATTGGGTGCTAGGCGATCGCCAACGGCGAAACGGCTTTGAAACATTTTATCGGTTGAATGACAATACCTATTATTTATCAAGTGGCATCATCGCGGTTAATAACTTAACAAGTGCGATGGAAGTCACTCTAGAGCGACAGACAGAATAAAAATAAAATTATTAAAGAGTGATAATTCGTATTGTTAGTCTAGCTCAGGCATCTACCATCAGCTTGGGAGTTCAGGTAGGGCTATGATTATGCCCTTGTATAACTGCTCCAAGGTATATCGGGGCAGAAAGTTATGAGTCCAGATCTTAAAAAAAGTCGGTTATTAGCGAACCGCTATCAACTGGTAGGGTTGGTAGGCAAAGGTTCAATGGGTGAGGTATATCAAGCTAATGATGTATTACTCGGAGGAGTAAGCGTCGCCGTTAAGTTTCTCTCCCAAGCACTTTTGAATCAAACAAAACGCGATCGCTTTCAGCGCGAAGCTACTATCTGTGCTTTGTTAGGAGAAACGAGTATTCATATTGTTCGAGTTAGAGATTATGGCTTAGATGAAAGAGAAATTCCTTTCTACGTCATGGAATATCTCCAAGGAGAAAGCTTAAGGGCTATTATCAAACCACAACCTCTCCCCTTACCACGATTTCTTAATCTATCTCGTCAAATTTGTTTAGGGCTACAGTGCGCTCACCAAGGTATCTTGATGAATGACAACCTGTCCCCAATTATTCATCGCGATATTAAACCTAGTAACATCCTCATCCTTCAAGACCACAGCGTAGGAGAATTAGCCAAAATTCTCGACTTTGGCATTGCCCAGCTTCAGTCAGATATCATCAAACCTAGATCATTTATGGGTACTCCGGCATATTGTTCACCAGAACAAATGCTAGGCAAAGAGTTAGACAATCGCTCAGATATTTATAGTCTGGGTGTGATGATGTTTGAAATGTTGACTGGTGAAAAACCAATTAAAGCTGAGATAAATTCACTTCCAGGTTGGCAAAAAGCTCATCTCTCCCAAACTCCTAGTTTTGAATCTATCAGATCTGATTTCAAATTGCCCAAAAAGTTGCAAGATTTAGTAATAAGTTGTCTTGCTAAATCATCAAGCGATCGCCCTGAAAGTGTTACCGCAATATTAAGAGAATTAGCATCTCTTGAGAAAAAATTTGCAAATCAACAAGCTGAACAGCACAAAGACGCTATTTTTACCCAACCGCCGCCCACCACTGAACCAAAAACAAAATCTCCCCAGGGATTTGACGAAATATTTTGGGTTACTTCTTGGCCAAAGGATAAACCTCAAGCCGAAATTGTATTTCCGCATATACTGCACAATAACCACCAGTCATTTGCAACGCTTTGGGTGATGTTTTCCCAAGAAGAAATTAAAAAGCGTTTACTTAGCACTCGTTACAACCAATTTTTGTTTTTGGTGTCCCCTCATCCAATGATTTTGTGGATTACTACTCTATACACAAAAGAACACGGCGCTCGTTGGCTTCCTTGCTATCTAGATCTCAAAACCTCAGTTGGACAGAAAATTACGCGACTTTTAGCAGACACTGGTAGATATCGAATTTTACTTTTTGCTATTGAACAACCATCACGTTGTAGTCAGGTTGTGACTGCAACAATTGCCCCTGCTCAGTGTAAATTGTTAGAAAGTTGGGCTAATATGAGCAATACGGCGATTTCATTATCTGACGGGCAAATGAGTAAAAAACTGCTCAAACAAGAGTTGGATAAACTTAAACCTAAAATATTGATGAGACTGTCAGCTACTCAAACTGATTTACCAAGAGATATTTCAGGATAAAATTAAAGCAGTTTACACCCTAAGCAAATATACCCCTACTAAACTTTATTGTTAATAAAATAATTTAGCAAAGGCAGCGCAGGCTGAATATAAATAAAAAAATTATAAACTTCCAAATAATTATAGGTATTGTTTTAATTTGATATTTGTTTAAATTGTGATCCTTACATTGAAAATTCTCAAGGTAACTTTAAAATTATTTGATTAATAAATCATATAATAATCTAAATTAATTCAGCTCAATAATATTTTTAACCTCACAGGTAAAAAGTTTAGCAATTCTAATTAGAGCAAATCATCCAGAATAATCTATTTAGTTGACGCCCCAACATCCCCAGCTTTTTTCCTCAGAGGAACCCAGCTAGAGAAGGAGGTCGCCCACCATATAGGAAGGCTCTACTCAAAATGAGCATTGGGTTCTAGACCCCATTGGTGCTTGAGTAGATTTTTATAGGTTTCTTCACGCATCATCATTTGTTTGTATAACTGTACTAAAAACTGTTGTGCTTGTTCATGGCTCATATGCTCCACTTGGGTTTCAAAGGAACGGATACTAAATTGCTGTTCTAAAGATAGTTCAATTGGCTGAGACATAATAGCTCCTACTAAAGAGAGAAACTAGGGTTAATTTGTTGAAAAGCGAGAGAGGTAAAGGATTTAGCAGTGGTGGGCTACTGATGTGTACCTCTGTATTAAGAAAGATAACAATTATTTGACAAAATCGCACTCCTTCTAAATGGGTAATCGTGATAAACCAAAAGATGTAAAAAACTTTGGGAAAGTTTCCTAGTCTTAACTACAGATACCAAGTCGGAGTAATTCAAGAGATAGAGGACGCAAAGTAGTTAAACAGCGACAGGCAATTGTAAATATCGGCGTTCAACTTTCCTTACGTTAGCTCCTAAGACTTAATCAAACTCGGTATAACGTAGTTTTAACAGCTACCA
The DNA here is from genome assembly GCA_036702875.1 of Oculatellaceae cyanobacterium. Lineage (GTDB taxonomy): Bacteria > Cyanobacteriota > Cyanobacteriia > Cyanobacteriales > PCC-9333 > Crinalium. The sequence goes on from DATNQB010000089.1 coordinate 116,975, forward strand.
ACTACTTAAATTGCTCAAAACGAACAATTTAAGTATATATACTCAAAAAATATAAGCAGGAGATGTAAAGGGTAGAAACAACCCTTTCTCCTGCTTACCTATAGCAATGATTAAATTATGTGCCTACAGTTTGTCTACCCTATTAGGTGGAACTGCTAGACATGACAGCTTAACTACTCAATGGCAACGATCACAACTGTGATATTGTCTCGACCACCATTTTGTTTAGCACCATTAATCAGAGCTACAGCAGCTTGCTCACACTCCGAGTTGGATTCAAGGTAGGAACTGATTGCAGAATCAGAAAGTTCTTCAGTAAGTCCATCGCTACAGAGTAAAATGCGATCGCCTACCGTTAAATCTAAAGATTGCACATCAATTTGATAAATATCTTTACGACCTAAGCATTGAGACAATACGTGCCTCCAAGGGTGAACACGAGACTGCTCCTTAGTTAGTTCACCAGCCCTAATTGCTCGCGCTACCCAGGTATGATCTTCAGTAACCTGCTCTAAATTAGAATTTCGCAGGCGATATAAACGAGAATCACCTACATGGGCATACCAAGGCTGATTATGACGGAACATTACCATCACAGCCGTAGTTCCCATTTCTGAACGTTCTGGATGATTATATTGGTCTTGTAAAATTGCCTGATTTGCGTCTAAAAACGCCTGCTGTAATAATTTTGGCGACTCTTCAGCAGAATCCCAATATTTATCCAAAAACTGATAAATTGTCGTTGTAGCTATTCGGCTTGCCTCTTGACCACCTGCGTGTCCGCCCATGCCATCAGCAACTATAAAAAATCGTCCCTCTGGGTCGATGTAAAAATCATCCTGGTTGACACTCCTAACCAGTCCCGGATCAGTACGACCCGTGAAACGAAATATCATAAATCCTCTGCTTGCCTGTTGAAACTATAGGGGAATTAAAACATAGTCTTTTGACTATAAGAGAAACGCATTTGCTTTTAGCTTTAAGTTTAAGGCTAGCTTGCTTTCTTTGCGCGATCGCTCTTAAAACGTACGATCAAACTTGTCCAAGCGTATTAGCAGACGAATGAGAATTATTAATAAGCTAACTGCCATCAAAGCCACAACTACAGCCAGCCAAACATAATTATTAACCAGCAGAATAGTAGCTGACAGCGTAAAAGTCCCGATCAGTAGAGTATAGTTAGTTCCCAACTGAACGCTGCTAATACGCCTCAAAACGCGGTCTGTTTCTATAGACCGCACACGTACCCGTAAGTCTCCCCGTTCTAATTTTTCAATAGTATCTTCAATTCGTCGAGGCAAACCCAAAGCCGTGCTACCAACCTGAGCCGCTTGCCGACCTAATTCATTCAAGAAACTGCTGCCTGCATCCGCACCATTACCATTAGTCATAAGCTGCATTGCAAATGGTTTTGCAACCTCCATAAAATTAAAGTCTGGATCTAAACCCTTACCTACACCTTCAAGAGTAGAAAATGCTCGCATCACAAAGGTGAAAGTTGCTGGAAACCTAAATGGTTGATCGTAAGCAATCTCGTAGAGGTCATCACTAATTTGAGCAACCGACTGATTTTCAAACGGCTTATCCATAAAGTGATCCAGCATATATTGAACCGATCGCCGCACTGGCCCAATATCCTCAACGGGAGCAAGCGCCCCTAACTCAATCAGGGATTTTACAACCCGTTCACCATCTTTTTGAGATATGCCAAACAGGGTATCCATCAGTTTTTCACGGGTAATCGGATTAACCGTTCCCATCATGCCGAAATCATAAAAAATTAATGCTCCATCTGGGTTAACAGCAATATTCCCAGGATGAGGATCAGCATGAAAAAAGCCATCATTAAGCAGTTGGTGTAAATAAGCTTTCGCACCTAATTGAGCAACTAACTTACGATCTATTCCTGCTGCTTCCAATGCCTGATAGTGGCTAATTTTAATTCCTGGGAGATACTCTAAAGTTAATACCCGTGGAGATGCGTAGCGCCAGTAAACGCGGGGTACTTTTACCCAATCTTCTTCGCGAAAGTTACGCCTAAATGTATCTGCGTTGCTACCTTCGCTAATATAATCAATTTCTTCCCACAGAATTCGGCAGCACTCTTCGTAAATACCTAGCCAATCTCGACCACGACCCCAATCAGGATGGTTTTGAAAGTAACGGGTAATTCCTTTAAGAATTTGTAAATCAATAGTGAACAGCTTCCGCAAACCTGGTCGCTGTACTTTAACGACTACCTCTTCACCACTATACAAGGTGGCTTTGTGAACTTGTCCTAGACTGGCGGCAGCCAGAGGCACTGGATCGAAACTACGGAAAAGTTTTGAAACTTTTTTACCTAAGTCCTGCTCAATAATAGTTTCCGCCTGCTCATAGCTAAAGGCAGGTACTTGGTCTTGCAGTTTAGAAAGTTCCTCTACATATTCTGAAGGAAATAGATCAGCGCGGGTAGAAAATAACTGACCAACTTTGATAAATGTTGGGCCTAAATCTAACAGCGTCTCACGAATCCAAATAGCTTGTCTTTTGCGTCTGGCAGCTTGCTTGGCTTCAGTCACGCCACCTTGATAACTCCAAGATTTGCTATTTAGCCACGAGCCAGTCATTAAGGTGAAAACAAAACCCCAAATATCTACGAAGCGTCGGTGACGCGAGTAATTTTCGCGATTCCACCGATAAGCTTTGTCCTTATAGGTCTTCCTTAAAGTATTTGGTAGGGCATTGCCAAGGTGACGGTTGGGTGTAGCAACGTCGTCAGGAGATACAGACACTCTTCTTTTTGGTGTGATGGTTATTATTTTTTGATTGTTAGTTATTTAAAAGCAAAAAGCTAACAACTTTAGACGGAGCTACTACGATAGCGTTGCAACTCAGTACGTAAACGAGCTACTTCTGCTCGCAGTTCGTCAATTGTGACCTGGAGATCTAATGCTTGGGAACCATGTGGCACGATCGCAGTGGTAGTTCTTCCAGCGACAGAGGCTTCTGCTTCACGTTCGGCTCGTTCCATCACTTGCTGGGTGAATTCCCGCAACCGCTCTCTTTGCTCGGCATCAAATTTACCCAATTCACTCAAGGCATTTGTCAAAGCTTCTTCTACTTGCTCATTAATCGCTTGTGCTAAAGCTCTACCCACAAAAAAAGCATGAATTACATGGTTATTCATAAGTCAAATTTAATAGTGCGTCCGCCAAAATTATAACCTGCTTGCCTTCAAGGCTGCTTAAAAGGTTTATTCGGTGCTAGTGTGTTATGGGTACGCGGGGTGTTTGTTGTGGGGTGTCTACTATCGGCCAGTTGCTACGAGACGGAAAAGATTGTTCGGTGTGTAAAAGGGTAGAACCAGGTTCACTAGGACGGTTTAAGCGTAGTGCTAAACCGAAACCAGTACCAAGTGCGGCGGCTATAGCTGCGGTTAAAAATAGCGATCGCACCCGCCACTTATCACCACTAGATTTAAAGTTAGGGTTAGTCTGAGTTCGCTGTTTTGCATTGCCTTGCTCAAGATGTTGCCTAGAGTCTGTATTTTGAACATCAAGCTGGTTTTCCACCTGAGAATTAACAGCTTGACCTCCACTATGCTCAAATCCTTGGGACTGCAAGTCAACTTGCTCAGGCAGAATTGAAGGTTCAACAACTTCTTCAAAGGTTACTGAAGATAATAAAGCTTGCTTTGGCGAATTTACTTTCGATGATTTAGCCGCTAAATTTTTTTTGCTGCGCTTACGTCGTGCAGGTGTTTCTTTTGGTAGTAGCGCCATCCAAGCTTCTACTGTCTGAGGACGCTTTTCGGGTAACAATTCCAACCCCCGCAGAATTGCTTGCTCAATTGCTGGGTTGAGATGAGGTTGAAATTGTTTAATATCAGTTAAAGGAATGCGATCGCGTACTGACGCTGGTACTGGTGGCTGTTTTGTTAGCAAGCAATACAAAGTCGCTGCTATAGCGTAGACATCCGTTGCTGGAGTCCGCTTAATGTGCGCCAGATACTTTTCTATTGGCGCAAAACCCGATGAAAGTAAACTAGCATGAGTTTGCATTACTCCCGTAGTTAACTCACAAGCAACGCCAAAGTCAGTTAATACTACTTTATGAGTTCCTGCACGGCGAATGATGTTTTGTGGTCTGATATCCCGATGCAGTAGCCCACGAGAGTGTAAAGCACTCACGGCTGCACATATTTGGCGTATATAGTAAATTGTCTGGGGAACCGATACTTGCTGATTTATTTCCAGCAATTCGGCAAGCGTCTGTCCCCGAATATCTTCCATCACTAGATAAGGAATGCCCTCTTCCTCAAAATACTCTAGCAACCTTACCAAATTAGGGTGGTGGCAGTTAGCAAGAATAGGCAAACCTAGATGTAATCGTTGCTTAAACTGCTCAAAATTAACATTTTGGCGCAGATTCTCCGAGAATGTCTTGATAACGACATTTTCTCCAGACTTGGTATTAGTTGCTCTGTAAGTAATACCAAATACGCCTTTACCCAGTTTATTGCCAAGGATGTATTTACCGTTTTGCAGGACTGCTTCAGGCGTTGAGTTCATAAATAATTCTGTCCTGTTGCCAACATACATCTTAACGGCAGCAAGTAAATATTTATATCATGTCTAATTTATAAATGGCTAATTCTAAACCACTTGAATAATTTAATCCCAGTCTGAATATTGGGTTTATTTTTATCCTGGTATAGCAAAATCCAGAGCTGTTAGGGAATTAAACGTTTTGCCATAAGTTATTTTTTTTATCGCAGATGTGAGCAGATATTCATGTCGGGCGGATGCCCGAAACGCAGATGACGCAGATACTAATCAAGTTTAATCGAGCAACTTTGCAGATTCTAGTTTTAGATAACTTAAACAATACTTTTTGTAAGCATTTTTGCGGTTGTTTTATTTTTCATATATGCTTATTATTTAAAATATTTTTTAAATGCAACCTAAATATTAATTGTTCAGCAAAAATTTAGTTTTTGTAGAAATAAAAACTAAATTCAATATATTTACATTAATAAAACTCTAATTATAAAAATGATTTTTTTATTTCACTGGGAAATTATTTTCCAAAAAAGCCTGAGCGTCAAAATAATTGGTCACATAACCATCCAAAGTAGCTGCTAATAGCTCATCTAGGATTTGCTTGTATTGTCGCCCTGGCTGGTAGCCTATCTGCTTTAAATCATTACCAGTTAAAGGCGACTGAACATTAGCTAAAATAGTAATATATTGCCATATTTTTTGTCGAATCAAACGTTTACTTTGAATTGCAATTAAAATTAAAGTCCGCAATTCATACTGACGTAATAATTTAACTAATTCACTATTAAGCAGATGTTTAGACAATAATTCAACAACTTGATGGTGTGCATCAGCTAACTGGTGTAACCTTTGAATACTATCCATCGGTAATTGAAGATTTGTAGCTACTTTTCCGCGATCTTCTTTAGCTAAGTGAGCAATTAAAACTTCCAGCCGCATTTGCCAGTGAATTAAGCTTTGGTGTTTATCAAAGCGTCGCAACCAGCGATCAAGCAAGCGAATTTGCTTCCATAGCTGTCCGTCAAGTTCTAGTGTAGGATGTAAACACTTGAGCGCTCCCAGAGATGCTAACAATTGCAAAGCCGAGTCCCAATAGGGAGCCTGCAAAATATATTTTAATTCTGCTTTAAGTCGTGTTTGTAGGGCTGGAGCTTTGGAATTTTCTAGCAGTGATCTGTCATAAATTCCGCTTTCAATCGCGTACCTGATATATCTTTCAGTTTGCTGTTCAATTTCAAATCCCAAGCGCACAGCAAAACGTACTGCACGATAAATCCGTGTTGGATCTTCAATAAAGCTGTTAGCGTGTAAAACACGAATTTGTCTCTGTTGCAGATCAATTAACCCCCCAAAAAAATCTAGTAATTCACCAGTATGGGGAGGAGTGAGTCGCACAGCTAAGGCATTAATCGTAAAATCCCTGCGGTATAAGTCTTGACGAATGGAACTAGCTTCAACTTCAGGGTTAGCTGCTGGATAAGGATAAAACTCGGTTCTAGCTGTGGCTATGTCTACCCAGAGAGAACCCAAAACTAAGTCTTTGTGCCATAGCAGTGCTGCTGTTTGAAAAGAACCGTGAACGTCTAAACGAGCTTCTGGATAAATTGCTTGTAGTGCCTTCGCTAGTTCAACGCCAGCACCAACGTCAGCAGAGCGATGAAAGCCATCTACGACTAAATCTATGTCTTGTAAATAAAGTGGGGGAGGGGAGGAGGGAGGGGTTAATTGTCGCCCTGCTGCCTCTATTGCGCTGCTCTCCTGACTTCCTGCTATTACTAAATCTCTAACTGCTCCCCCAACTAAATAGAGATGCCAGCCACGTTTTTCAGCTTGCTCAGATGCTTGAGATAGCAGATTCCAGAGTTCAGGAACTAAGCGATCGCGTAGTAAATTTAAAAGTAACGGCTGGAGATTGTAGCGCTGACCGTAAGGTGAATTAACAGGTAGTTGTAGCTGTGTAGATTGCCTAATTTCTCGGCCTTGATGTAGCTGTCGTAGAACATCAGTACGGGTAACAATGCCAATTAATTGTGCATCTTCTAGCACAGGTAAACGCCCAATATCGTAAGTCACCATCAATGACTCAATTTCTGGTAGCAGTGTATTTGGCTTAATAGTCTTCACATTTGTAGTCATGTAACCTTTTACAGGTGCATGACTGAAGCCGTGATGTAAAGCTAAATCAATATCTCTACGAGAAATAATGCCTACAAGTTGATGTTGCTCGTTGACAACCGATAGCCCAGAATGACCATAGCGCAATAGTATTCGTTGAGCTTCCTCAATAGTCGTCTGAGGTCGAATTGTCCGTACTGGTGAGGACATCAACTCTCTTGCTGTTAGAGGTTGAGGAATTTGGGCAATGAATTGCTCAATTAGTTGATTAAATATATTTGCAGGTTCCGCTGTTCGCTGAGTTAAAGAAGCTGCTTGAGAATGTCCACCTCCACCTAAAGGTTGAAATAAATCGTTAAGATTAGTTTCTTCAATGCGCGATCGCCCAATCACTATCAAGCGATCGTCACCAGCATCACCCAGAGGAAACACACACGCCAGTAGCAGCGCATCACTTTCTGTAATTTCTATCAATTGCGACGCTAAACCAGACAACCCTGGAATGAAAGCTGATGTTTTAACCAGTACCGAAGCAACTGTATAGCCATGTACAGTTACTTTTTGTAAAGTATCTAATGATTCTGTTAACAAAGATTGCAATTGCACAGATAAGCCAGGGTCAATATACTCAGCAATTACCCGCACCTGCGCCCCCTGTGCCATCAACCAAGCTAAAGCCAAAGCATCTCGCGCTGTTGCTTGTTCAAATGTTAACGAACCCGTATCAACATGAATACCCAAAGCCATTACCGTAGCGTGGGAAGAAGTTAATTGAATTTGGCGTTGCTGTAGTTGCTCTACGATTAAAGTTGTTGTTGCGCCTACTGGCTCAATTTGAGTAAAAGTAGCTGGAATATCACTTTCGACATTGAGATGATGATCGTAAACTTGGATTGCTTCTAAATGTGGCAAATCAAACCACTCAGCAGCTTTACCAGTGCGATCGCGTAATTGAGTATCCACCACAATTAAAGAGCGAATCTGCTTGGGATTTACAGAACGGCGTTCAATTAAAGCAAACTCATCGCGATACAAAGCCAAAAAATCTCGAACAGCAGGATGCGCCCCCCCTGTTAAGACCACCTTGGCTCCAGTTTGCAGTAGCGTTAGCCCCACAGCCGCACCCAAAGCATCAAAATCCGCTGTTGTGTGACACAAAATTAAGTCCATAGGACTTTAGCTTAAATCGGTAATCTATAATAAAACAACCCTAAATCGAAATCAGTTGGTGATATCGAGTCAATTTTTGGTAGCGTACTACTCAGGGCTGATCTAAACACCAGTTCTAATGAGTACGGCTCCGAATGTCGGAATTAACGCATGAGTTGCTAGTTGTTAAGACTAGGAAAATCAGCATTAAGACCCATTGGGTAGCTGAGTCCAGGAAGCCTCACTGCTTACGGACAAGGTACTTCTTATTCATCAATTGCTGTCTTGGGAGAATAAAAAATGACAATCATCTTTCAACTAGCACTCACTGCTTTGGTTGCTTTATCATTCGCTATGGTTGTCGGTGTACCTGTTGCGTATGCCACTCCTCAAAACTGGGATCAATCTAAAAGCCTAATTTGGCTTGGTTCCGGTGTTTGGTTTGCTTTGGTAATTTTAGTGGGTGTCTTGAACTTCCTAGTAGTCTAGATAGAACAAGCAATCCATCTTAAAATACTCAATTTTAATAGTAGAAACACAGCCATGGCAGTTTTCGAGGGAACATTTACTCAAGACACACCTCTGCGGTTTGCAATCATCATTGCTCGATTTAACGACCTAGTGACGGGTAAACTCTTGGAGGGGTGTCAAGATTGCCTGAAACGCCACGGTATTGATGTCAACCCCCAAGGCACTCAAGTCGATTATGTTTGGGTTCCTGGTAGTTTTGAGGTTCCCCTAGTGGCACGCAAGATAGCACTCACGCAACAGTACGATGCTGTGATTTGCCTGGGCGCTGTCATTAGGGGGCAAACACCTCATTTTGATTATGTCTCGGCTGAAGCCGCTAAAGGCATTGCAGCAGTAGGCTTTCAAACGGGTGTGCCAGTTATTTTTGGGATATTAACTACTGATACCATGCAACAAGCCTTGGAAAGAGCAGGTATTAAGGGTAATCATGGCTGGGAATATGCCATGAATGCTTTGGAAATGGCTAGTTTAATGCGTCAAATCAATAGCCGTGTTTCCACTCCCAACTATCCTGTATATCAGGCAAGTTCGGTTGAACCCCCTGCGCTTCCAATTACTCCTCAACATACCGTCAAAACAGTTACAACTGAAGGCTTGAACGAGTAAACTCCCCCCAGATCGAGCAAGGGGGATAAACAGCGGTTGTCTAAGCGGGCGCTAAGTATACCCGCTTAGGTGCAACACCTACAGCCAGAAAAAATTTTTAGATTGACAGTTGACAAAATATAAAAATTATGACAATATAAAAATTGTCAGTAATTTGCGGGTATAGCTCAGTGGTAGAGCGTCACCTTGCCAAGGTGAATGTCGCGCGTTCGAATCGCGTTACCCGCTTTTAAAATCAAGTAGAAATAATTCAAGTTTTGACAGGGAAGTTTAGCTAATTTTTTTAGGGAAAACATTTAGCTAAACTTTAAAAATGCTAAAATTAGCCTAAAAAACCTGGAAAAGAATTAAAATTAGGTAGCTTAAGCTCAAAACAGGTGAGTAGCTACTGATAAAATTTCAGCAACACACGTTTTCAGCTAATTAATACAAATCTATTTTTGTTTTGCTACCGCTTGTGCGATCTCAGAAAGCTCAGAAAATTGATTTAAATACTGAGTACCCATGCCCCTGTGGGCGGCGCGCTCGTCTGCTACCAATTACACTGACAGAAGCATTCGGTTGCAATCGCTGTCAGCAAATATTTGTAGTAGAAGATGATGGGTATGTGATTGAGCAACTTTCCACGAGCTATCCATACAAACGAGCTTGGCGCTGGATGGGTAGTCGTTGGAATACCGCTCATTCTGGTATTCGGGAGAGTTACTTACCCGTAGCAGTGGGAATTATTGTGGTATTGCTGATTGTTTGGCTACCTCTAGCACTGCGTTCGACTGCTGGTTCAAGTGTGATCTTATGGGCATTGTTAGCTTTGCTGCTAGCGGTACTACCAGCAATCATGGTCTGGCTAGCTTACCGACGTTAACTTGATGGAAACTAATAATTATAGTCCTGCCTTTGATCCTTACAGTGCTGTTCGTAGTGCTTACCAAGCTTCTAGAGAATTAGCAACTACTAAGGGTATAGAACGCAGTCGTGGTGTTCAAGCGATGGCGCAGGCGCTGAGTCAGGCATTTGATGACATTTTGGAGGCTAATACTCTAGATTTAGAGGCTAGCCGAGAGATGGCAGTTCCAGACTTGCTTTTGGAGTGGCTAAAATTAACACCAGAGCGACTACAGGCAACTATCCAAATTTTGCAGCGAATTGGAGAGTTATCTGATCCTATCCGTCGGATGATGAATGCTTCCTATCAATTGGATCATTCTCAAACTTATAGCCAACTAATGCCTTTAGGGGTAATTGCGTTAATTTATGAGGCATTTCCCGATTTAGGTGCGATCGCAGCAGGTTTATGCCTTAAAACTGGGAATAGCTTGATTCTTCGGGGTGGTTCGGAAGCAAGCCACTCTAATACTGTAATTGCCCAGGCGCTCAAATCGGCATTGGATAAAACTGGTTTACCTGTCACATCTTTAGAGCTATTACCTAGCGAACAAGGTGCGTCAATTCGTGACTTAATTACTCAAGACAAATATCTTAATTTAGTTATTCCCTACGGACGACCTAATTTAGTGCAGCAGGTTGTGTTACAAGCAACAGCACCTGTATTAAAGTCAGCGATGGGAAACTGTTATTTGTATTGGTCTCCTAATGGTAGTTTGGAGATTGCTCGTTGGGTAATTACCGATAGTCATGCTAGTGAACCAGACCCAGTAAATGCGATCGAGAAGGTAATTATTCATCGCGATCAAAAGCCTTCTTCTTTAATTATGTTGTGGAATAGCTTAAAAGAAAAAGGCTTTGAACTGCGTGGCGATCCTATTTTATGTTCTGATTTTCCCGATCAGTTGAAGGCAGCTAAAGATTCTGAGTGGAGTCAAGCTTATTTAAAGAAAATTGTCGCTTTTAAAGTGGTAGATAGTATAAATTCGGCAATTTCTTGGATTAATCACTATAGTAGTGGTCACGCTAATTGTCTGGTTACAGAGTCTTACCAGGAAAGTAGGCAGTTTGCTTTAGGTATTGATAGCTCAACTATTTATATCAATTCTTCTCCACGATTTGATCGTAATCCTCAGAGGGGAGATGCTGTATTCCTGGGTATGTCTAACCAAAAAGGTCATCGGCGCGGATTGATAAGTATGGAAACTTTAACGACAGTTAAGCAGATCGTACAGGGGAATGGACAGTTTTAAAATTATTAGAACTGAGGCAATATTAAGCAGGAAAGATATTAGACTTGTTGTCAAGAATCAGTTACTTTATCTGTGTGCATCTGTGGTTAATTATCTCAAACAAAACCGGGAGAAAGCTTCAGGTTCTAACTGGAGTTTAGACTAGTCTAAACTCCAGGTTCTAAATTTGGCACTTATATTTACTGCTACCTTTAATCCTGTAATTATATACACTATTAATTATTTGACTCAGCCTCTATTTAGCTTCTTTGCTCGTTATATTAATTGTCTAACAAAGACAAACCAATTAGCTCTAAAATTTCTACTGTTTTCCTACTATGAGGAACTATGGGTTCTAGCAATATTTGTCGAGTAAGTATTTTCCAGGTGTTGTGTCTGATATCGTAATATGTCAAACCTAATAGCCAATCAGAAGAAAAATGCAAGTCATCATTGCTTCGCGCTTTAGCTTCCTCATCCATCACCCAATCGCCAAGAAGAAGTAGAGATTCGTTTTCCGTGTCCTTACCATGAGCAAGAAATACCTCTAGCAACAGAATTCCCATGACGTAGAAAGGTCTTTCCGTATCATAGTGAGGCACTTGCTCGACACACCATGCTAGAAACCTAACAGTTGCTGTAGCTGCATCCAGCCCTAGGTTGATAGCACTACTGACAAGCTGAATAATTGTTTGATTTTCGCCAACAAAATAATCTCGGTTCTCTGGTTCTACAGCAGCACGTAACAGCAAGGTACAGGCAAACGCCCGTATCAAATGACCGCGAGTCCCCTTAGAACCCTCATTGATAGAAAGATCATCTGGTTCCGACCAGCGAGTTAATTCCAACACTTCCTTTGGTTGCCAAGGCATAGGAACTGGTAATGCTTCACCTTGATGCGCTTTCAGTAATGCACTCAAATGCAACTCGTAGTCTCGACCATAATCCGACAGGGCAAGTTCTTCGAGCATAGAGCGATTTACCCGCTTTCGCAGCCAATATAAGAGGGCGTTTTCTGATGGATTAAATCTAGTTGTATAGTCCAAGTAAATCTCCAATCAGAACAAGAGTTTTGTTTTAGACAGCTTTTTTTCCAGGGGTGCGATCGCTTGTTTGCAGGCTCAGAAGCGTTGCAAAGACTGCAAGATTAGGCGTTTGAGTAACAAGTGTGAAATTTAGGTAATCTTTTGGCGGGAAGGGAGTAGGCAGCCACTAATGTAATGCGGGCATGATGAGCGTGTGATGTTTTGCATAAGCCCTGTAAAATTTGGCTTATGCAAGAAGTCTATTGAGTTAGAAAGTTAGCGATCGCGCGTCAGTTATTCCGAAGCTCAATCGACACTATTAAGACAGCGAATTGCCTCTAGTAAACCTCTAGCTTTATTTAGGGTTTCTTCATATTCTTTTTCTGGGTCGGAATCTGCAACCAAACCAGCACCAGCTTGGACTGAGACTGTATGTTTACCATTTTCATCAGGATGTACTACCATTGTGCGGATGGTAATGGCGCTATTTAATTGCCCTTCAAAATCATAGTATCCATACACACCAGAATAAGGGCCACGACGACAGCCTTCGAGTTCATGAATAATTTCCATTGCCCGAATTTTTGGTGCGCCGCTAACTGTTCCGGCTGGGAAACAAGCTTTAAGTAAATCCCAAGCGGTCTTTCCAGGTGCGAGTTCTCCCACAACATTGCTGACAATGTGCATAACGTGAGAGTAACGTTCAATGACCATTAATTCATCAACGCTTACTGCACCACTACGACAGACGCGCCCCAAGTCGTTGCGTCCTAAATCAACTAGCATGACGTGTTCAGCTATTTCTTTGGGGTCTTGTAGCAAATCTTGAGCCAGCGCTTCGTCTTCTTGGGGTGTTTGTCCCCGCTTACGAGTACCAGCAATCGGTCGCAGGGTGGCTTTGATTTGTCCTTCTAGGGTGCGTTCTGCTTTTACCATCACTTCAGGGCTAGAACCAATTATCTGCCAATCCCTAAAGTTAAAATAAGCCATGTAGGGTGAAGGATTAATTAATCGCAGGGAACGATACAAGGAAAAAGGAGCACCTGTGTATGTGGTTGATAATCGTTGGGATAAAACAACCTGGAAAATATCGCCAGCTTTGATATATTCTTTGGCTTTTTCGACGTTAGCGCAGTATTGCTCACGGGAAGTATTACTGATGTAATTAGAAGGTAAAGATGTTTTACTCTCCGCTGCTTTCTGGCTTTCGTGCTGCCCTGCGATTTTTGGGGGAGTCCATTCTAAAACAGTGTCTTTACCAGATAGGGGAAGTTGGAGTTTGCTGACAAGTTGAGCAACGCGATCGCACGCTTCTTTATAAGCTTGTTCTAAATTCCCACCAGATGATTGTAAATCTGCATAAGCGATCGCCCAAACTTTGCGCTTTACCTGGTCAAAAATCATCAAATTATCTACCTGCATCCACAACCCATCCGGTAAGTTATCTTCCGATGTAGGATGAACAGGCACACGCGCCTCTATCCAACGAATTAATTCATATCCCCAAAACCCAAACAACCCCCCAATTCCTGCGGGTAACTGAGGCAACTTTACTGGATGATAAACTTCTAAGCAGCTAGATAAAGCTGCAAATGGATCACCCTCAAATACTTTAACTGAGCCGTTGCGATCAGTTTGAGTGGTAGTATTTCCTCTAGCTTCCAACACCCACAAAGGATCGCACCCTAAAAAGCTGTAACGTCCTATGTTCTCCCCACCTTCCACAGATTCCAGCAAAAAGCTGTAAGGTTGACCCGCACATACTTTATACCAAGCAGACACAGGTGTATCTAAATCAGCCACCCATTCTTGATATATAGGTATAAAATTTCCGTGTTGAGCCAGTTGGGAAAATTGGGAGAAATCGGGAAAAATCATAATAAGTTATAGATTAGGGCGTTCGCGCCATGCTCATCGCTGTGGGTTACAGCAATAAAGTCTAACTCACAAAGCTTGCCATATTAGTATTCAAGCTGTACAGCACAGGGTCAAAAATTTTTATTTTTAACATTTATTGGTCATTGATTATTAGTAAAATAATCTTGGGTAACGAAAATTAAACTAACTTACGCATTTGGGACACGTAGCAATACGCCCACACTACCTTTTATTTACCCTTTTAGAGGAAAAACTTTTGTACATTGTTGAATCAGTTTCGTGCCACTGCCTGGTACTTGATTAAACTTCAGTCTATAGTAGCTACCTAAATCTATATTCTCTTCACGCAATAGTTTTCTTGGTTCACCTATACCAAGTTCAACAAATTCTGTAGTAACGTCAGTAATTGCACCTTGACTAGCTGTACCTGTAAAGCAGGAAGTTGACCCAGGAACTGGATACCGCATTCCTGTAACTTTGTTTCCCTGTTTACGGAAGATTAAATAATTATTTCCAACTTTATTTGGCAATAATGATTCTCCATAATAATAATTTCCATTAGGTAAGTTATAAATTTTCCTATTCGCTTCATCTGTCCTAGAATTTTGCTGCTTAGATAGCACAGAAGTAATACAACCAGCAGCCTTAAATTCTTGAATAATTTGCGATCTTTCTTGTTTATCAATTATAGGTAACTCTGTAAGTGGTTGTAGAACTCTCGGATCACCTAAAGGATACTCCGTTACCAATTCTGCTTTATTATTTTTAACTGTTGCTATCCCTAAATAATTTCTTTCGGTAAAATAAACGTAATTGTCACTTGTGCGGATTTGTTGATTAGATACAGAACCGATAGTTAAGCTCCCAGTAGCTTCTCCGTTCCAAACAAGGCACACACGCCCTTTAGTATTAGAGGGATAAACTAGCAAAGATTCTTCAACACCAGACCATGTACCTAAAAAAGGTGCCACAGTTTGATCTATTTTTGACCACGCTTTTACAAAAGATGCTCTTTCCTGATTTTCTTGCTGATTTCTGCTATCTCCTATCTGATTTGACATAATTTCTTGACGAAATTTTTGTCGAACTTGCTGCATTTCTTTTGTATTTGGGTATCTTTTAGACTTTATTTGTGCAACAACTGGTTGAGAACTTGCAGTAAAAATTCCTAAACTTAAGCTCAAGCTAATTATTGCTTTAGTATTCATATCTTTTCAGTTAGCAAGTTGTTTTATTGACAACTTAGGCAATTAAAACTTTCTATGAAATTTCCTTAATTCTTATACACTGCCTATCTGGGTAATTCCTAAAGAACTTAGTTTTGCTTATATACGAGATACAAATAATAAGTAGGGTGGACAATTGCCCACCCTACTTATTATTTATGGTGTAATTCGAGCGATTAAGCCGGATCTTCTAGCGCAACGCTATACCATGTCGCCAGAAATTTAAGGTCTACCTTTGCGATGTTAGATATCGTAAGTGGTAGTACCGCTAAATTTGACCTTAGCAGGCTCTGTGTTGCTGCCAATATTGCGATCTTTTTTGCCAGCATAAACACGCCCTTCATTAACTTTTTCTGGGAAAACGCCATCTTTGGGGTGTAAGTATACAATTTCACCGTTGGGGAATACACGGTAAATTTTGTAGTTGTTGATTTTGAATTTGGCGCGTAGTTGCTGACCACCCAAAGCGATGCAGTATTCTTTGCGTGCTAAATACAGGAGGTTGTCGCCTTGGTGCATAATGGCAGAGCCGCCAGTAGGCATTTCAAATACTTGCTCTTTGGGGCTAGTCCAAGAGATCGCATATTTTTCTTCTGTTTCTGCTTTGGTTAGTAAGCCACCAGTGCCACCACCGAAAATTGGAGTTTGTCCGCTAAGTTGTTCTGCCATAAATTTATCTCTCAACGTTTTAGGGCATCCTACCACCATGACTATGCACGTCTAGAGAGTTTGTCAAGAACTGTAACAGTTCTATAAATACAAGGCAATTTCAACAAGATGTAGTGGCAACGTAAAACTTATACCAATTTCATTTTATAAGTCTACAGATAGATGTTGTAAAGACGTGTAGTAGCGCGTCTCTGTAGTAGGATGTGTTGCAGCGACCAGTGGATAACTTCACCCCTTGCCTGGGTTTCCTGATCGCCTGGGTTCTGAACGACTGCTGATCATGGGGATAGTGAAGTGAAAAGCACTGCCTTGGTCTTTACCTTCTGACTCTGCCCAAATTTCGCCCCCCCAATTGTTAACAATCTGGCGGCAAATTGCTAACCCTAAGCCAGTACCTCCAGTAGTGCGGCGTAGCGCCCCTTCTTCTTGATAAAAACGGTCAAATACCACCTGTAGGCGATTGGGTTCGATACCACGACCTGTATCTGTTACGGTAACTTTTAACAAATTACCGTTGCTATCAGCTTTGATAGTGACGTTTCCTTGAGGAGGAGTAAATTTGCAAGCATTGTCTAGCAGTTTAACTAGCACCTCAACTAGCCACTCTCCATCGGCTCTTACCAATGGCAAATCAGGTGGAATTTGGCTACTAATTTCAGGTAGATCGTTATTAAGATTACGAGCGTGGATACTACTGATCGCTAACTCAATACACTCATTAAGAGATAAAGGTTCTGGATGCCATTCCACTCGACCACTCTCTAGTCGGGAAAGGGTGAGAAAGTCTTGAATCAGTTTACGCATCCGTTCGGTATCTGCTAGAGCA
This sequence comes from Oculatellaceae cyanobacterium, assembly GCA_036702875.1. GTDB lineage: Bacteria > Cyanobacteriota > Cyanobacteriia > Cyanobacteriales > PCC-9333 > Crinalium. Next base: position 133,661 of record DATNQB010000089.1, read on the forward strand.
GTGTTGAGCATTACCTGGCGTAATTCAAGGGACATATCAGGCTCAGTCGCCAGACTCTCTAGGCAGACTTGAATTGTAGAAAGGGGGGTGCGTAATTCGTGACCAGTAATAGCTACTAAGTTAGCGCGAGTGCGGTCAAGGGCTTCTAGCTGTTGGTTAAGGTCTTCCAGGTTAGCATAAGCTTCGGCTTGAATTAGGGCAACGCCTATTTGTGTGGCGATCGCTTCTACCAGTTCTAGCTCATATTGTTTCCAGCAATGCTCAGTTGGGCCACTGTCGTGCAATTCAACCATTCCTAGCAGTCTGTCTTGATATAAGACTGGCACCATCAGCCAAGAGCGAATAGCTAATTGCTGTACTAATGCTTGGATGGGTGAATTACTAAGACGAGGATCTGTATATGTATCTGTTACATATACAGGCTCCCGTCGCTGTAAAATTTCCTGAAATAAAGGATTATTTTGTAAAGTCCATATTTGCCCTAATATCGAAACGTTTTGGCTATCTAAGTTATCCGCTACATTAAGATATTCGTGAGTAATAATAGCGTTGCTATCGGTAGCTTTGCAGTAGTAAATTAAACAACGGGAAGTATGAATTGTTAATCCCAATTCTTGCACTGCCACTTGCATAATTTCATCAGGATTAAGCGATCGCCTGATGGCAGCCGTAATTGAATTTACCAGCCGTTCTTTCTGTTCTTGGCTGGCAATGGAACGATAAGCTTTGATTAATTTATACTGACCTGCCTGTAGGTATGTCACTAACCTCTGCACAAACGGGTCAGCATTCAAACTATGAGCATCTTGATGATTGAGTGTTAAGTTTTGAGAAGATATCTGTTTCTTCCCTTGTTTGTTGCCTTTTTTCTTAGATGTAGCACCTAAAGATTCAGTTGGTTGGCTGAGATGAGTAAGACCATAAACATTTTTTGCTTGCTGAATTTTATCAGCTAACTCTGGTCTGTAAGCCCAAATTCGATTGAGCAACAGTTCCGCAGCAATGCTGGCTACTTTACGGTCAAATGTCCAGATGCCTTCAAAGCGGCGAGATGGATCCATCTCAGATACCGCTGTATTATCCGGCGCAGGTGCAAATTTTTCTCGGCAAATTAGGCAAGTAGAGGAGTGCGGACTAAGAACAACTAAGTGCCACTCCTTACTAAGCCCGTCTGTAGGATCAAATGCCACACTTTCATAAACGTCCGAACTACTTTTAAAATCTGTTTCAGGTGCTGCCAGCACGTATACCTGGGGTGTTCGTGCGGCAATTCTGCGGTATCGGTGCGCTTCTTGACGATAAAAACGCTCTCGTTGAAAGCTGGCTATTACCAAAGGCTGCTCTAAACCAGCCAACACCTGATCTTCCATCGCGTGAGACAGGGCGGTTAAAGAAGACTTGAAATAAAGCTGTGGTCGCAGTTCTGGTGCTGCTTGCAGCAAGTCTGCCAAGATGGAAGTCAGGATGCTCATTGATATGTTTCTTTAGTTCAATGTCGCCGACAATTAGTAGGACGCTATTGAACGATCTAACAATAAATGCAGTAGCTAAGTAGCTGGGTGGAAATAAACGTAACATTCAAGCTGGCCATTGGTCATTGAGGCTGGAGTTGTTTAAGTTTGTTTTGTGCAGATAACAAAAGTTCTTGGGCTTTAAGATATGATGTTGTCCCTGGTTTAACTTTTTCTAGTTGATTAATAATTCCTTGAATCTGACTAATTGTACGATTGCGGTCTAGTAACTTAGCATCAGTAGGAGTAGAAGCAATCAAGTTTTGAATTGCGCTTTGTGATTGTTCCAAAGCTGATACAGAATCTGCTTCATACTGCTTCCTAATCTTAATTTGCCCTAAATTAGCTTGGTATTCTGCCAAAGATTTTTGCGCTATGGCATAACCTGCCAAATCTTCTGGGGGAATTTCTGCAAGGCGAACAATAGCCTGTTGCCACAAGCCCTCAATTTGTTCCCATTGAGAAACGCTATGGGGCGGATTTTGGCTTGCAACTGCGGCTTGCATAGAAAATTGTTTTGCGGCTGCTATTAAGGTGCTGATGCGTTCGTTACCAGCAGCAAGACCGACTATTTCTTGATAATCACGCTTGTAAGCCTCTAGTTTCTTTTGCGAGGTTTTTCCTGCTAAAGTTTCGGAGGGTATTTGCTCTAGTTGGTCTAATGCTGAAGACCAAGATGCGATCGCAGTTTGTTTATCTGTTGGTGTTGATGCCTGCTGATACTGCTGTTTTGCTGTATTGAGTGCCTGTTGCCCCTCAGATAGAAACGTTTGAGCATTTTTTTCTTGAAATACTTTAGCTGCTAACTGCCCAATTTTTTCGCGATCGCTATTAAATTTATATATATTAAAACGCCAATCGTACCACCAATATCTGTATTCTGGCCACTCACTTAAAAAGCTTATCGGCAAGGCATCGAGATGTTTTTGTGCTTCATTAACCTTCTGTTCACCCAAATTTAAGTCTGCTGGACTGGTAGGGTGATCGACTAACTGTTGAGCTTGTTCAACCGATGCGATCGCCTGTTTATACTCACCTTCCATTTTTCTATAACTAGGCAATAGCAGAATAGGATATTTCTCTGCAACGGCGCTACGAATCACCCGATCAGGCTGATTTGCTACCCACACTATTAACCAAGGCAAACCTACAAACACAGCACTCAGTATTAATACAAATTTTATTTTTTTTAGCCCACCTCTGTTCTTTTGAATTTTTGAGCTTTGCTGATGAGGGCGGGTGGGGATAAACTGTGCCTCAAGTTCTTTTTCAAGTTCCTCTAGTGTTTTTGGTTGTGGGGTTAAACCTGATTGGGTTTGGCTAGAAGAATTAATTCCTATACCACTCTGGTTATTCTGCTGACGAGATTTAAAGGGAAAAGTCATATAAAATTTACAACTACTGATGTTATTATGCCCATCAGTAGATGCTGAAGAAATAAACCTTTGTTAACACTTTTAAATAAAGCGTGTTAATTGCACTCGATAACGTTCTTTTTTAGTAACCATAATTTCTCCAACTTCTAAACGTCCTTTGCCACGAGTAGCAATTAAATCGCCTGTTTTTACAAGCTGACTAGGCTGGGTAATTTCTTTCCAATTAACGCGCACATCACCAGCAGAAATAAATTCCACCATTTTGCTACGAGACATTCCAAAGCCAGCAGAAGCGATCGCATCTAGTCGTAACGACGCTTCCACAGTCGTTAACTCTTTCTTCTTAGGTTCACGAATTTTTAACTCACTTAATTCAATCCGCCTAGTATTTACAGGCACAGAACGCACTTGAGTTAAATGAGTTTCTAAATAATCCAGCATTTCAGGGATAATAATTGCCTGCGCTCCTTGCTCTCCCAGTACAATTATGTCGCCTGTTTTTTCTCGAACAATGCCACATCCCAGCATTGACCCTAAAAAATCTCGGTGAGTAGCTGAGTCAAACAGAAAGTTTCCGGCTATTGAGACAGCAGCTAGAGGCACTTGAGGCAAGTCTAGGGGTAGTTCAGAGCGTGCGATCGCCAGCCGTTGCCTTTCTGCCTGCGGATACCCCCCTCCCGCCACTAAATGCACATCCGTTAAACGTCCGAACATCTGTTGCATCTCCACCAATTCTGGCGGAGACAGAAAATCCGTGACTACCACTTCCCAAGTTTTGATCGCCTGTTCAGCTTGATCAATTACACGAGCAGCAGTTTCTCGATTTTCCACCCCTTTTAAGAGTTCTTCTCTTGGCAGCATCGTTTTTAACAATTAACAATTATCAATTATCAATTATCAATTATTAATGACTGCCAAAAAGGGTAATTTTTGCCGTGTGCAATTACTACTACCTAAACATCAGTAGGGTCTACATAGCCTTGGAGGTTTTCCGGCTGCAACTCCCGCAGGATGCGAGTTGCTTGTTGGGTTATACCTGGAGAGCCTTTGACGGCAACCAGGTACTTACCAGCATTCAATCTATTGCGATAGGGTAAAGCATCACCACTACCCGAAGCTAATGCTACCCCTCCACCTACAAAAACGCTACCCAATCCTCCAGAAGCAGCGCCCAACAAACCACCAATCAGAGGATTGCCAATTTCGCCTGCCCAGGGAAAAGTATTCAACCCAGTTAGTAAATTGAAAGTAGCACCAGCAAAAAATCCAAATGGGACTAGCCAGTAGGACATTAGCTTTGCTTGTTTACCAGCTTGCTCATTGGGGTCAATCAAGCCAAATTCATCGGCGCTTTTATATCCTCTACCAAGAATACTTACTTTATCCATTGGGAAACCTTGTTTCTCTAAAACTGAGTAGGCTTCTTCTGCCTGAATCCGATCTGATAAGACAGCAATAAGATAGTTCATGTTTTTTAAAATTAAATTCCTTGCAGTTCAGTTAGCAATAAGCTTAACAGTGCTGATTCCACCGTTAAAATACTTAAGTCCTAATCCTGTTGGAGCAAACCCGTAAAGGATAAGCCCTAACGATGATACGATAAATAATTTTGCACCTGCCACACCCGCTCTCTCCTCCCTAGACTGCGGAACACAAATTACCCCTTAAGACTCACCTGCCGATCATGCCCAAGGTACTTGTTTCTGACCCGATTGACCAAGTTGGAATAGATATTCTCTCCCAAGTCGCCCAAGTAGATGTTAAAACAGGTCTTCCACCAGAAGAACTGATCAGAATTGTGCCAGAATACGACGCGATGATGATTCGCTCGGAAACTAAGGTAACAAAAGAAATTATCGAAGCTGCTACACAGCTAAAAATTATTGGACGCGCTGGTGTTGGTGTCGATAATGTCGATGTTCCGGCTGCAACCCGCAAAGGAATTGTGGTTGTCAATTCCCCTGAAGGCAATACAATTGCCGCAGCAGAACACGCCCTAGCTATGATGTTGTCTTTATCTAGGCATATTCCAGAGGCTAACCAGTCGGTTAAAAACAATAAGTGGGAGCGCAAACGCTTCGTTGGTACGGAAGTTTACAAAAAAACCCTGGGTATTGTTGGTTTAGGAAAAATTGGTTCTCATGTTGCTGCCGTAGCTAAAGCAATGGGAATGAAATTGCTGGCATACGACCCATTTATCTCTATAGAACGAGCAGATCAGATAGGTTGTCGTTTGGTAGATTTAGATTTACTGTTCCGCGAAGCAGATTATATTACTTTACACATACCAAAAACACCGGAAACTACTCACCTAATTGGTACTGAATCAATAGCTAAAATGAAACCTACTGCGCGGATCATTAACTGCGCTCGTGGTGGAATTATTGATGAAGATGCCCTTTTACAAGCATTAAAAGAAGGCAAAATCGCTGGTGCGGCTTTGGATGTGTTTGAAAAGGAACCTCTGGGTGAATCAGACTTACGCTCTCTTGGTAAAGAAGTTATTCTCACCCCACATTTAGGCGCATCAACTGCGGAAGCGCAGGTAAATGTTGCTGTTGATGTGGCAGAGCAAATTCGTGATGTTCTCCTGGGTTTACCTGCGCGTTCAGCCGTGAATATTCCAGGGCTGCACCCCGATGCTCTTGAAAAGCTCAGACCTTACTTACAACTGGCTGAAACGTTAGGTAATATGGTTGGTCAGTTAGCAGGGGGACGAGTTGAATCTCTCAATATTCGTCTTCAAGGAGACTTGGCAAATAATCAAAGTCAACCTGTAGTAGTTGCCGCACTCAAAGGTTTGCTATCTCAAGCTTTGCGAGAGCGAGTAAATTATGTTAATGCCAGTATAGAAGCTAAAGAGCGGGGCATTCATGTTGTTGAAACACGAGATGCAGATGTTCGAGATTATTCTGGTTCACTGCAACTATCAGCTAAGGGTGCTTTAGGTGAGCATTCAGTAACAGGTGCTTTATTGGGAGATAACGAAATTCGGATCACCAGCGTTGATGAGTTTCCCGTGAATGTTGATCCTACTCAACATATGCTGTTTACTCTCCACCGAGATATGCCAGGAATTATTGGTAGAATTGGCTCTTTGCTAGGCAGCTTTAACGTCAATATTGCCAGTATGCAGGTAGGTCGTAAAATTGTGCGTGGTGATGCAGTAATGGTGTTAAGTTTAGATGACCCTCTCCCTGAAGGCATTTTGGCTGAAATCACCAAAGTTCCCGGAATTAAGGATGCTTATACAGTAACTTTGTAGCGATTAGCGGTTAGCTGTTAGCTGTTAACTAGAAGTTAAATCTGTCAATTAGGGTATTAAAACTCAATTTGTGCTAATCGCTAATCGTTAATTGCTAATCGAAGGATCGCTAATCACTTTTATATGGCAAATAGTTGGTGGGAAATCGAAATTTTATCTGATCCAGGGCTAGAAGAATCGATATTCTGGCGGCTGGAAAAGTTTGGTTGTCGCGGAATGTCTAGTGAGTTGAAAAAACACTCTCAGCTAGTACGTGCTTATGTACCAGAAATTCAAGCGCAACTTTTGGATTTAGCAGCGTTAGCTTTATGGTTACGCCAAGATGCTTTAATAGCAGGTATGCCCCTACCAGCAACGCAGTGGCACTTAATTGATGAGGAAGACTGGGCAACTAATTGGAAGCAATATTGGCAACCTCAAGAAATTGGCGATCGCTTTTTAATTTATCCTGCTTGGTTACCAACTCCAGAACCTTCAGAACGTAAAATCTTACGTCTAGATCCTGGTATGGCTTTTGGCACAGGTACGCATCAAACTACTCAGTTATGTTTAGAAGCACTAGAAATGCGATTAGGTAGCGATGCTAATAATCAAGTAATAGCTGATCTTGGGTGCGGTTCTGGTATTCTTTCAATTGGTGCTGTGTTATTAGGTGCTAAAAAAGCTTATGCCGTAGATACTGATCCTTTAGCTGTATTAGCAACAGTAAGTAATCGAGAGCTAAATAATATTAGTGAACAGCAAGTTTTAGTCGAAAAAGGTAGTATAGAAAAATTAATAGAAATAGTAAAAGAACCAGTTGATGGTTTAGTTTGCAATATTTTAGCTGAAGTAATTATTGACTTAATTCCAGAAATGTCTGCGATCGTTAAACCGAGCAGTTGGGGCATTATTAGCGGTGTTATATTAGAGCAAGTTAAGCCTGTTGCCGATACGCTAGAACAGCATGGTTGGTCAGTCGCAACGCTCTGGCGACGGCAAGATTGGTGTTGTTTTAATATCCGCCGTTCTAGCAGTTAGAGATATTTGAAGCAGCTTTTATTTCATTAATAGAGTGGTTACAAAAATCATAGTTTTGTTTGATTAAAACATTATATCGCTTGTTATTAATCACATTTTTTTTGCAAATGTGAGCAGATAAACGCCAATTTTAGTCTGGATTTTATATTTATTCTAAACTTTCTATCCCTTTCTATATATATTTAATTAGATTAATATACTAAATATTTAATAAAATTGCTGGGTCTAATCATTACTGATTTTCATCATCTAGCAACGTAATTACGTTAGCAAAATGTTTGACCAATAATAACTAGACCCAGCTAGATTTTTGTTCTAATTGCGATTACTATTTGCCGCGATTAGGAACTCTGCTGAGGTAATCAATGTCAAAAGAAGAAATCCTTTGAGCATAGTTAACCTTGGGATTAAGCGATGCTGCCAAATCACGGAATTTGCGGGGATCTCCTTCTGCCAGTTGGCGTTCTTGGAACTTGCGTCCGTAGTATTTCTCCACTGTGAAGCGCCAATCTGTCTTGGTTGTGCCAGCAACCTCACGATAAGATTCACCATAGCGAGGTGTGACAAGATTGAAAGGACGAGCTTCCATCCGCTTGCGCTGGTATGGAACAGTATAATCACCAAATGCTTGAGTATACTCTTCGCTGTCAACCAAGGCATCTACAAAGCCATGAAAGCCCAAAGTACCAATCTTAATTGACCAAGCAATCTTTTCATCTTGGTTATATGGCTCACGACCTAATAGACGCTTGAGGCAAATTTCTACTAAGCGATAGTTATCGTTAACGGAAACAACTATGTCATAAAACCGAGGTGATTTAGTCAGTTCGCGGATGAAGTCACGAACAGAAAGGACTCCATTTGCTAGTTGACTTTCTAAGGTAATTTGACGGTTGAATTTGAGTGTTTCATGCTCGCTGAAAATTTGGCGATAAGCTGCCCAAGTTAGCTGCTTCATCTCGATCGCAGAGTTGACATCCTCCAAGCGATAGATATAAGGCGTATCTTCGTTTTGGTCAGCTTTTCCAAAGCTACTAACCCGTTGGTTTTGAGTTGTAGGTTTGTATTCAAGCAACGGCAATGCCATGCTAAGGTCTCCTAAATTGATTAAAGATTAAACAGCAACTACAAGCATTAAATAGACATTGGAATTGATTTTATGAAATTATCAAAACCATTGCCCTTTAATACTTATTATCCCGTATTAGTTGGGCTATATTGACGAAAGGGCAGATGTATTTTCTGCGCGATCGCATTTCTCTAACCGCAAACATTTCTACCGGACGGGGAAACTTGCAGACGGGTTAATTGAAACAGCAATTCCTGTAGAATCACCATCCCGTGTGGTGTTAGGAATTTGAATGTTAGCCGTATCAACTTTATTAAAACTGGCTGCTTTGGGATTGATAGAACGTGCCATATCTAGGAAGTTCTGTACTTTACCCCATTTGTAGCTCTCAGTTTCTTGCTTGTCGCGCCAGTAATCCGCATAACGAGGAGTTACTAAGTTAAATGGGCGGTCTTTGTAGCGGCGACGCTGATAGGGAACTATATTTTCTCCAAAGTTATCAATGTACTCTTCGCTATTTATTAATGCTTCAACAAAGCCGTCAAAACCTAAAGTAGCAATTTTAATTGACCAGGCTATTTCTTCGTCTTTGTTGTAAGGAGCGCGACCTAATAAACGCTTGAGGGTAAGTTCAACTACGCGATAGTTGGAATTATTTTCTATTACCAATCGTCGATATACTTGTGATTTTGCCAAACCACGAATGAAATCTCGGACGGTGATCGCGCGATTTTTAAGCTGCGTTTCCAAGGAAATCTGACGGCTGCTTTTGAGAACTAAGTGCTCGCTAAATATTTGACGATAAGCTGCCCAAATTAATTCTTCTACTTCGCTATCCGAGTAGCAATTTTCTAGGCGATAAACTCTGGGACTATCTTCATTAGCAACTTCGTAGCCAGCAACACGCTGATTTTGAGAAGAAGGTTTATATTCAAGTAAGGGAATTGTCATCTGTGATTTAAGAATGAACAATGAATGCAGTAGCTATTGATAGAATGCCAGAAAATTAATTCCTGTTTACTATCTGGCTCTAAAACTTCTTAGTTTCGGGAATGTAGCGGTATGGTAGGGCTACTTCAGTACGGTTGATTGGCGGTTGAGGAGTAGCAGATCTCCGAGTCATATCAGGAATATTCAAACTTTTGATGCGTGAAGTTGTCTGAGCAATTGTCCGTTGGTAGTTGACTTCCGTCAATAACATACCGCGAGCCATACTTAAGAAATTGCTAGGAATTGCTTCAGCAACTGGGCGCTTATGGATATCTCCTGTACGTCCTACTTGATGGTAAGAACGACCTTCTCTTTCAATGGAGCGATTGCGCCAGTAATCGCCGTAGCGAGGATTAACTAAATTGAAAGGACGACCTTCCATGCGTCGCCGTTGGTAGGGAACTATGTCATCACCGAAGTTTTCGCGATACTCGTCGCTGTCAACTACAGCATCAATAAAACCATGCAACCCCTTGGTAGCAATTACAATTGACCAAGCAATTTGCTCGTCTTTGTTGTAAGTGGAGCGTCCTAAAAATCGCTTGAAGGTAAGGTCTACCAGTCGATAGTTAGAATTGGTTTCTGCTACTAATTCCCGATAAACTTCTGACTTGCCTAACCCTCGGATAAATTCTTGTACACTAATGGCACGATTCCGCAGTTGGGATTCTAAAGCAGGTTGGCGGTAGCTATCTAAAATTAAATGTTCGCTAAAAATTTGGCGATAACCAGCCCAAATTAAGTCTTGAATGGCTGATTCTGATGTAGCGTCCGTTAAACGATAAGCTTGTGGATCGTCTTCATCAGGAACATCGTAACCTGCTACGCGCTGATTCTGGGTTTTAGGTGTAATTTCAAGTAAAGGGATAGGCATATTTCACACTTACCAATGTTGAATGGTGTAATAAAAAAATACAGCTAATAGCTGAGTGCTGTTAGCTGAGTGGTGTTAGTTTTGAGTTGCTCGGTAGCCATGATTGCTCTAGCTTTAACTGCTAAGTCGGAATCTGTGTTAGCTATTTGAGCAAACCGACTGAGGATTTGTGCAACCAAATCAGGAGAGGTAATTTGATCGGACTGGGCTAGTGCTTGCAAACCCACAACTGCTGCATAGCGAATTGCCCACTCGGAATCGTTAGAGAGCAACAGTAATGTGTTTTTAGCTTTTTCCTGAGAGTGCGGTCGCACCTCCACAGGCAATAAAGACCAGCGTAAGTTACCTAATCCTTTTGCCGCAGCCCGACGCACGCTGGGTGCAAAGTCGGTTTCTGCGGCACTCAGCAGGGTATCTAATGAATGGGGATGAGCGATCGCCGCCAATGCCCGAAATGAATAAGCTCTTGCACCGTAGTTATAATCATCAAGGCGTTCGATTAGCGGTTGCACTGCTACGTCACCCAACTGCACTAGACCTGCAATTGCTGCAACTGCTGCTTCTGGGTTGTTATAACCCAAAACTGCGATCAAAGTGGGTATACCCGCCTCTAACCGTGCCTCTGCTAAAGCTCGAACTGCGGCAACTAAACGAGAGGGTGAATCCGCTTGCTCGACTGATTGAATAAGTTCTAAAGCCAAAGCAGAGTTAGTCATATCAAATTGGGATTTGAGATGGAAAAATTTGAGATTGATACTACCAATAGGCAATGTATCTGAAATTCTTCAACCTTTAAATATTATTTACTAGGACAAAATTGATCTGACTAAAGTAGAGAGTCCATTAAACTCATTACTTGTTGAGCTTGAGGGGATATAGAAACTGCTTCTAGCTGCTTGAAATGATTTTCTAGCAAGCTTTTGAGGGCAATCAGTTTAAAGCTATTTTCTACAGCCGCATTGGCGATCGCACTAGCGCCGCCTATATACCCACTCGCACCCAAGTCCATCAAGATAGTTCGGCGCAATTTCAAATCGCTAGTGGCGATCGCTTGCACTAAACTCTCTCCATAAACTGGCTCTTGGGTTAAGACGTACATTGCCCTTGCTGCACCAGATTTAATTCGTGGCACTGGATGTTCCAAAAATGGCTTTATTAGTGGAATTGCTTGAACCGCTTTGAGTGCTTGTAAAGCTTCCATTGCAGCTTCCACTGGTTGAGCCAAGTGAGGTCTGCCTGCTACAAAACTAGCTGCTGCTACACCTCCTTCCAAAAGCTTCAGCAATTGAGGGATACAACTAGCATCACCTAGCATTCCTAGTGATTGAGCGGCTGCTTCCCTGACGTAATAATCATCACACTCCAGGCAGGTAATCAATGGCTGTACTGCACGCCGATCTCCTAACTTGCCTAGCGATCGTGCTGCATTGCGACGTAGGGGATATCCTCCCAATTCAGTGCGGTCTGCTTCATCCTCAAGCGCAACCAGTAAGGCATCGACGGCTGATGTCCCTGTAGCAAATTTGCCTAGCCACCAAGCCGCGTAGTAGCGCAAGCTTAAATCTGGGTGTTTCAGATTAGCGATCGCCGTCTCTAATGTCAAAAACTCGCCGCCGGACGGCTCGTCTGGCAGTGATACGTATTCAGAATCCTGCTTAATACTAGGCTCCAGCATGGCGAGGCTTGCAATGTTTAACTTTCTAATTACGCGCTAGCGGTTGTTGCTTCGCTTTTAGCTTCGCTATTACCTTCTAATGTCAAAGGTTGAATGCTGACAATTTTGCCACCCAAGCGACTAATGCGCTGCATTTCTTCGCTCATGCGGTTGTAGGGGACGGTAACAAATGTACTGCCACTACGACGAATTGGGTAGCTCAGTTTATCAGATGCGTAAGTTTGACGTAGTTCTTTAACTTCAAAACGGTAGACTCTGTTTGAAGCGTCATCAAGAGTACCACTTCCAAGGGCAGTTTGACCAAACATAGCTGAGTTATCTCCTAATTATGTGGTAAATTTTTTTGTTGTTAATTGCGATCAATTCTTGCAGCTTAAGATGACTTTTTAACAATTAACAACTACTCAAAAACTAGGCTGGTGTAACGCTGACTATTTTGCCACCTGTCTTGGTGATTTGCTGCATTTTTTGAGATAGCTGCTCGTAGGGTACTAAGAATGCTGTAGTACTACGACGAACTTTGGGATAGCCTGGTGAGAGAATACCAGCCACTTCTAGGCGATAAACTCGACCGCTTTCTCCCCAAGTACCGCCCAGAGCTTGTTTTGGAGTTTTATCATTACCAATGCTTGAGTAACTCCAGCTATTATTACTGCCTGCTGGTTGCTGAATTGTGGAGGCTTGGTTTTTACCTAATTCACGGGTAAGGCGAGGAGATTTGCCTTCTACTTGTGAGGTATCGCTGTTAGCATAACCGCGATACAAACGGAACATCCGAGTAAAGCCAACGGTTCTCACTCCAGGCTCTACTAAAAATCCCCGATAAAAAGGAACAACGTTGTTACCAAAGCTTGTTTCATACTCCATGCTGTCGATCTGAGCATCGATCTCAGCATCGTAGCCTTTCTCTTCACAAATAGCTGTGTGGTGTCCTAATTCCGCTTCATCATAAGGAGCGCGACCCAACAAATGCTTAAAGTTGAGTTCTACAAAGCGCTGATTTGAGTTGCGATAGAAAAACTTTGATTTATATAGATCAGACTTAGCTATGGCACGAACAAATTCTCTGACAGTTATATTTCCTTGGCGTAATTGAGATTCAGCAAAGGTTAAACGTTCAGATTTCATTACATAGTCATTGCCCAACACCTGACGATAAGCAGCTTTGAATACTGCTTGCAGATCGCTTTCTGTCCAGTCAGGTCGCAGTTCTACTCTTGAATCATCAAAAGCAGAAAGACCTAATCTTCCTGCTGCTGCTAAATTAGCCGCCACTAAACCACTCATGAACAGCTCTCCCTACACAAATTTGAATACTTTTATCTCAAAATTGAGAAAAACAACGCCCGGAAAAATTAGCAACTGAAGCGCAAGTACGCCAACACTCGCTAATTCTTCCGGGCGACTAACGCACCGTTGAGACTAGCTCAGGGCGTTGATAGCATAGTCAAGGTAGGTATTAGCTTCGTTAGCAGCTTGACCGCTTAGACCGTGATTGCCTTTGATGTACTTGAGAGCTTCAACGTACCAGCTATTGGATAATTCAAAGGTACGGTTGATTTCATCTAAGCCAGCAATCAGGTATTCATCCATTGGGCCTGTGCCACCAGCTACCAAGCAGTATGTAACCATACGCAGGTAGTGACCGATGTCACGAGCGCATTTGCCTTTACCACGTGAGTCAGCAGCGTACTGAGGCCCTTGCATTTGGGTGGTGTATGGGAACTTTTGGTAAACTGCGTTAGCAGCACCATCAACCAACTGTTGAGCTTTGTTTGTCAAAGCTTGAGCAGCTTCCATGCTAGCGGCAGCGCGGTCAAAACGACCGTTAACAGCTTGCAATTCGGTGTTGCCGAGGAAACGGCCTTGGGTATCTGCTGCTGCGATCGCTTCTGTAATTGGGGTTTTCATTGTTTTTTATCTCCCGAATATTTGTTCTGTAGCGTTGGTCAAAGAATTAATTGCTTGGTTTCTAACTAAGCAACCGCAGAAGCTGCACGATCAAAGTAGCCAGCTACTTCAGACATCAATGCGCTACAGTCACCCTTGGTGATACCGTTGGTGTCGTTAGCGATTGCGATCGCAGCATCTTTCATTTTTTGTACGCCAGCAGCAACAGAACCACCGGGAACGCCTAAAGCTTGGTATGTTTCACGTAGACCGTTTAAGCAACGATCATCCAACACACTGGAATCACCAGCTAGGGTTGCGTAGGTAACGTAACGCAAGATGATTTCCATGTCGCGTAGGCAAGCAGCCATACGACGGTTGGTGTATGCGTTTCCGCCTGGTTGAATCAGTTGGGGCTGATCTTCAAATAAAGCGCGTGCTGCATTGGAAACGATGGTGGAAGCATTGCTTGTGATCCGGTTAACGGTATCCATGCGCTTGTTGCCATCTTTTACCATGTTGCTGAGAGCGTTGAATTGATCCGCTGTGAGGAATTCACCACGGGCATCAGCCTGAGAAACAACTTTAGCGAATGCGTCTAACATTAATAAAATCTCCTACTGATTTGATTGATTGTGGTTTTGATTAAAAACCGTTGAATCAGCCATTAATTTGCGGACGGTTATCAGCAGACATCGGTTACAACACACTTTTAGCTGCTCACTCTTGTTTTTGTGACTTATCACTTACCCATAAATCCGGTTGTTAAAAGTTTATGAGAAACATCCGTTGTTTTATGAGAGACGAGCCAGCCTGCCAAATCCGTGTAGCTTTAACTTTTATCTGTCAAACAACCCTTCCAGGTAACTTTTATACAACGCCTGCAAAGCTTTTTTTATTAAGTTTTGTTAATTTAACTTAAGTGCCTTTAATTAATACTCAAGTTATTGATGGGCAAGGATTCTAGCCTTAATCAACATTAATATACCTTTACATAAACCTTGAGTATTTGTACTTAAAAGTATGTTTTGAGGTTTCTTAAGAGTATCTTAATATTTAACTAAACAGCAAGCGTCCTATACACTTGAGGGGCGATAGTCACATGACAGTAACAGACGAAATGTATATAAATATTAAGTAATTAATATTCCATAAGTTTACGATTAGACATAAAAAACCTTCCTCGCAGTACTTCTAGCAGTGTTTTAAAAGCTGAGGGGAGAGGGGCGATCGCTTCTATCGACTCAAGAGAAACAGGATGTTGTAATCGCAGCCGCCACGCATGAAGTGCTTGACCTGGAAGGTTAACCCCTACTGAGTGACCAGAACTGTAAACCGGATCACCTACTATCGGATGCCCAATATGAGTACTGTGGACGCGAATTTGATGGGTACGCCCTGTTTCTAATTGGAAATGCACTAACGTGTAGTTTCCAAGGCGTTCCTGTACCCGCCAGTGGGTAACAGCAGACCGACCGCCTTTTGATTCTGTGACTACAGCCATTTTCTTGCGGTCTACAGGATGACGACCGATAGGCGCATCAACGCTGCCGCTATCAGTTCTGGGGGAACCGTAGACTACACCCAAGTACTCCCGACAAGCTGTTTTGGCTTTTAGCTGTGCTTGGAGGTGTTGATGAGCAAAATCTGTTTTAGCGATCGCGATCGCACCAGTAGTATCTTTATCCAAGCGATGAACAATTCCTGGCCTCTGTACACCACCAATTTCAGATAACGGGCAGTGTGCTAAAAGAGCATTAACCAGCGTACCTGTTTCATGACCAGCCGCAGGATGGACAACTAAACCCGCGGGTTTATTAACAATTAACAGCGAATCATCTTCGTAGAGAATATCCAGGGGAATATTTTCTGCCTGGGTTTTCGGTGGTTCAGCATCAGGAATAGTTACATGAATGCGATCGCCTAGTTTGACTTTGGTATCTTTTACAGAACAAATTTGGTCATTAATCTGCACACACCCTTGTGTAATTAGCTTTTGAATTCGAGAACGAGATAGATTTGCCAGTTGATTAGCTAACCAAGAATCAAGACGAAATACACTTTCTGCAACAAAATTGCTGTCGGCATCACTGCCTACTTGCAGAATATACTGTGTATCTTCTAGACAATCTTTAGGAGCTTGAACTTGCAGGTCAATTTGAGATTCAAAAATAGTAAATACGCAGAACTCGCCTCTTATATTTTTACTCTAAATGCCAGTATTAAGCTATCAGTTGTATCAATAGGAATTAGGCATTTTTACTAAGGATTTAGGATTTAGGGACTGGGGATTGGTGATTGGGGACTGGGACAAAGCTTTATTTTTTCCACTTTGGGAGACTATTAATGTTTTAAAAGTGCGTAATTTTTCATCAACTCAGCCTCTGTTTTATTAACATTACTTTCCATCGTTTGAACTAACTTATAAACTTGCTGGCACTTCAGGGTGGTTTCTTCGTAAGTTAGAGCTATGTAGATATATGCGAGAGATTCCATAGTTTTAGCAGAAAGTTATTTAAATCCAATTGATTTTATTAAATAATTTTTTGCGGTATTCGTGGGGTAAGAAGTAGCCAGTTTGAACAAGTGTCACAATTCAATTAAAACTTACGCTCATGGCGGTAAGTAGATGAATCTGATTTCCCTAAAGTGGAAAATTATTAGCAATATGATTAATTTTCAGCAAAACTCCTGCCAGAGCTTGTAATTAAAAGCTAGGCTATTAGTCAAGCTAGGCATATTACAAGGATTTCTAGCATTTATGGCAAAGGAACTGGCAATTCGTACTTGTGGACTTACTAAGCAATTTGACCGCCAGGTGGTAGTCAATGATGTTGATTTAGAGGTAGAAACTGGAGAAGTATACGGACTGATTGGCCCAAATGGTGCAGGCAAAACAACTTTGATTCGGATGTTAGCCGCAGCAGAAGAGCCAACTACAGGTGAAATTTATATTAACGGCGATCGCCTTTCACGCGACCAAAGCAACCATACTTTAAAGCGACGCATAGGCTATCTACCTGATGATTTTCCTGTGTATGACGACTTAACAGTTTGGGACTACTTAGATTATTTTGCGCGGCTTTATCATTTGCGATCGCCACGGCGTACACAACGTCTGCGGGAAGTGTTAGAAATGGTGCAACTTACCACTAATCGCAATAGCATGATTGCGAACCTTTCGCGGGGGATGAAGCAGTGCGATTCGTTGGCTAGAAACTAGAACCTGCAAAGGTTTTAGAGGATTAGCCGACTGATATCAGTCTATCGTATTGACTGAAAATCAGGATAACTGAGTGACTTTGAGGGTGAGAATCCCTCCCGTGTAGATGCCATGTG